>JBNJFD010000169.1:0-4060 GCA_051746525.1 Bacillota bacterium
ATTGCTAGGGGGACGACATTTAACAATATTACTAATATATACTTCATCTTTACTAATTTCAGCTGCATCTAATATTTTATCTAATAACTGACCAGCCCTTCCTACAAAGGGCACACCTTGTTGGTCCTCCTCTTTACCTGGTCCTTCACCCACAAACATCAAATCAGCATTTTTATTACCTGTCCCAAATACTACTTGAGTACAGTTATCTCTTAAATCACAACGATGACAGGCTACAGCTATATCTTTTAGTTCAGCTAAAGAATTATACCTCTTCTCTGGTTGATTATTGAACAAACCTAGCTGCTCTCGTTTATCAAACAACATTTTCATCAACCCCTATGTTAAATTAACGCATCTTTCATCTAAATTATCAACAATCCAGCTCTCATTATTATTCTGCTTATTATTCTGCTCCTCTTGCTCGGAAACTAAAAAATCTAATCTAATATATAACTGTTGGAACTCTTCTTTTTCTTCTAATAACTTTTCTTGATAAAACCATTTCCCTATTTTAAGTAAAGCAGCTATGTTTTCTTGATTCAACTGTCCTAATCTTTCTTTTTTAAGTACTAATGAATCTTTAAATCTATCTCTTTGTTCTTTTAATTTCTGTTTTTTTTGATTGGAATAATTAGTATTGTTCAATTTGTTATTTGCTTCTTCATACCCTTCCTTCAATCCAATAATCCTGGTTTTTAATTGCCCACATGTTTGTAAGTTGTTGATTACTAATGTTAAGTACTTTTTTATTTTAGAAGCTAATCTTTCATCATGTTCTAGGATGATTTGTGGGTATTTATTAACCACTAAACAGCCTAAAGAAAGAAATAAGTTTTTTATATCACAATCACTAATTTTAATCTTCCTATATTTATCAACATTTTTCATAAAATATATCATCCCCTAAATCTAAGGTGTAAAAACATAATTCAACATCAAATCAGAAATACCTGCAAATTAAAAATTTTAAACTTAAAAGCAGGTGTAGTTATTAAAACCAAGAATTTATCATATAGAATTAATTTCAATTAGAATTAATTTCAATATTCAATTATGGGAGTGATAAAATGACTAAAATTGATTTGCCCGCAACATTAAAACAGTATAACTTAGATACTAATAAATTGTCAACCAATATAGCAAAAAAAGAGATTAGCAACAACAGTCAAACTATTTCACTTAAATCCTTACTAAAAAACTTATCAATTCCTGACACTAAAACTAATCAAGCTATCGTTGGAGAATTATTAAATCATAATCTCCCCATAGAACAACAGTTAATTTCTGAATTGAATGATTTTATTACTAATTTAAAAGATAAGCAACCACTAGATCTTAAAATAAAAATTGCTTTATTATTAAAACAAATAAACATGCCTTTAAATCAAAAGTTTTATGATTTTTTTAAAAATTATATGTTTTCCACTGCTGAATTAAAAGAAAACATTACAAAACTATTAGAGGCACTTAGCAACCAAGCAGCAAATTCAAATAATTCAATTTCTTTAAAAGAGATAAAAACTTTAGCTGCTTCTAAAGCTAATACAGCAAATTTAAATGCGATTTTAGAAAATTTAAATCTGCCTCAAACTAAAGAGAACCAAGCCATAGTTAAGCAGCTAATCAATTATAAATTAGACCTTAATTTAGAAAACTTCGAAAATTTAAAATCTGCTCAAATACAAAAGGATCAATCTTTAATGAAACTTGCTTTTGCAAAAAAATTAAATCTGGAAAATACAAATCTGCTTAATCAAATCCAACTTTCTGCTAATGATAAATTAGTGGATGGATTAATGAAATTAAGTAAATTATTAATGAATTCTGCTAATCCTAAATTTGCGTTAGTTGCTAAAATTAAAAATTTATTTAAACAGGAACCACAATTATTATTGAATTTAAAAAACCATAGTTCAACAACAGAATTTGAAAATTTGATTTCTAAATTAGATCTCTCTAGTTCTGAAAAAAACTCTATTTTGAAAAACGCAGTTAAAAAAGAAATTTTAGAAACTATTATTACAACTGATAATATCAACACAGCTTCTATTAAAGAGAGCATTAATAAATTAAATTTAACCAAAGATAATCAACTAGTTAAGTTCTTATTTAATTTGTCTCAAGAAGTTTCTTCAGAAAAATTCCAAAAAGAAAGCAGAGATTTGATCAAACAATTAATCAATCTAAAATCTGTTAATTACGAAACTAATAACACTCTACTGTTTTTACCTGTTCTTATTGAAAAAAGTCTAGAATTAGCCCAAATAAAAGTTGATGAAGAAGAACAAAACTCATCAGAAAAAAAAGAAGCTTTAAAATTCTCATTCAAAATAGAAACAGATAAACTAGATTCTATAGAAGTAAGAATCAAAACTAAAAACAAAAATATAAATATGCTTTTTTTAACTAATAACCCTGAAACTAAAAAGCTAATTGATAACAATTTAGAAATTTTAGAAAATTCCTTTAAAAAAAGAGATTTTAAAATCAATTATGCTGCCTGTAAAATAAAAGAAGAAGAACCTGATGATAAAAAAGAAAATTCATCCTTTACCACTATTGATTTCACTATTTAAGGAGGTAAGTCAATTGACTACAGATAAGAAACAACAAAATTCAAAAATACCTGAAGCTGCTGCTTTGAAATATAACTTAGAAAAAGATAATGCTCCTAACTTAATTGCTAAAGGGAAAGGTGAACTAGCAAAGAAAATAATTTCCCAAGCTGAAAAAAATAATATTCCGATTGAAGAAGATGAAGATATCGTAGAAATATTATTACAATTAGAATTAGGAGCTGAAATACCTGAAGAATTATACCAAGCAGTTGCAGAAATATTAAGCTTTATCTTTGAACTAAATGACCTAGCTTAATTTTCTTGCTGATAATAATTACAATACTTCTGCAGCTTACAGTCTTCACATTGTGGATTACGAGCTTTACAAGTTTCCCTACCATGAAAAATAAACCAATGATGCGCTAAAGACCACTTTTCACGAGGGATAGCAAGCATTAATTGTTCTTCAACTTCTCTAACTTTATTACTGTCTGCTATCCCAAGCCTGTTAGCAACTCTAAAAACATGAGTATCCACAGCAATAGCATCTTCATCAAAAGCACAACTAGTCACAACATTAGCTGTTTTTCTTCCTACGCCAGACAGCTTCATTAATTCTTTACGAGTAGTAGGTACTTGACTATCATAATCATCAATTAATTTCTGACATGTTTTTACTATATACTTACTTTTATTACGGTACAGACCTAATCCCTGAATATAAGGTTCTAATTCTTGAGGTGACAAGGCAGCAAAATCTTCTGGTTTTTTTAATTTATCAAACAACTTACTAGTAATTTTATTTACTTGCTTATCTGTAGTTTGTGCTGATAAAATTACTGCTATTAATAATTGAAATGTATTCTCATATTCTAAAGCTGTTTCTGGATTAGGATATAAATCTGATAAAATATCTAAAATTTCTTTTATTTCCTGACTACTTTTCTGACTCATCCTAAAATTGCTCCATTAGATTAGCCATCTCTAAAGCTCCAACTGCTGCATCCCAACCTTTATTTCCTGCTTTAGTACCAGCACGTTCAATTGCCTGCTCAATTGTATCTGTAGTTATTACTCCAAACATAACTGGCAGCTCAGTATCAAGGCCAATTTTAGCAACACCTTTAGAGGCTTCAGCACATACATAATCAAAATGAGGCGTAGCTCCTCTAATAACTGCTCCTAAACAAATTACTGCATCATATTTATCACTATTAGCCATTTTTTTAGCTACTAATGGTATTTCAAAAGCCCCAGGTACCCATGCTACATCTACATCTTCTTCTGCTACACCATGTCTTTTTAAAGCATCGAGAGCACCAGTAAATAACTTTTGAGAGATAAACTCATTAAATCTACCTACTACAATCCCAAATTTTAACCCTTCCCCTACTAATTTCCCTTCATAAACTTGATTGAATTTTCCCATTTTTATATTCCCCCTATTTAAATTTAATTAATCATTGTATTTTATTTTTTTATATGTTTAAAGAATTAAT
>JBNJFD010000170.1:0-4050 GCA_051746525.1 Bacillota bacterium
CCCATATTAATTGGCTTAAAAACTTCAAAATGCAAATGGGGTCCTTGGGACCAGCCGGTATTTCCACTATAGCCAATAACTTGGCCCGCTTCTACTTCTTCTCCTTCAGTAACAATAGCACCACTATATTTTAAATGTACATATTTCGCGAAAGTCCCATCTTGATGATAAATAGTAATATAATTAGCATAGTTATTATATCTCTGGCTTGCGCCCCCTATATTAGAATCTTCTTTAACTTTGACTACTTTACCATCTCTAGCTGCTGTAACAGGAGTCCCTTTCTCCATTTTAAAATCAAGGGCCAAAGTCCCTTGGTGAGAATAGCTGCCGTTGTACCCTTGAGTTACTCGATGCTTTTCACCATGACGGTAAGGCAGCAAATAAGCATAATCATCAGGCGCAGCTTCTTGAGGGTCTCCTATTGAATATTGATATTGATAGCTAAAATTATATCTCTTACTTTGTTGAGCTTGAGCAGTAAATAAATATTGCTTTTCAACCTGCGGATTAATTACTGTATAATAGGGCAAAGAAACATCTATTTGCATATTTTTTAACTGCTTAAAAGATAGTTTAATCTGATAGGGAGCGTAATTATGATTACGGGCATAAAACTCATATTTCCCAGACTCTACTTCTTGATAATAAACTTCTACTTCTTTATTAGATCGTTGAGCGTAACTAGCACTACTCATCAATAATAAAATTATTACTAAAGTAAGTAATAATCCCCTTTTTAAGTTAACTTTCATAATTACCCCCCTTTTTTTTGTTTGCTTAGCAATTAACTTTTTAATCTCTATCTATTTTTAGCCACACCGGACAGTGATCAGAGCCCATTACTTCTGTTAATACATCAGCATCAGTTACATCAGTCATTAAATCTTCTGTTACAAAATGATAATCAATCCTCCAGCCAGCATTCCTCTCTCTAGCTCGAGTTCTATAGCTCCACCAGGAATACTTTACTTCTTCAGGATGAAATTCTCTAAAAGTATCTACATAACCATTAGCAACTAATTTGTCCAGCCACTCTCTTTCTATTTTCAAAAATCCAGACTTATTACGATTAGCATCTGGGTTTTTTAGGTCACTTTCTTTGTGAGCTGTATTATAATCTCCACAAACTACTAATTGATGTCCCTTTGCTCTTAACTCTTCACAATATTCAAAAACAGCATCATAAAAATCTAATTTATATTCTAATCTTTCTTTGCTACTGCGGCCATTAGGGAAATAAATATTAATTAATGTGAAATCATCATAATAAGCTGTTAATACTCTGCCTTCTTTATCAAATCTTTCTATTCCCAAGCCAAACTCCACTTTTTGAGGCTCTTCTTTACTATATAAGGCCACCCCACTATATCCTTTTCTATCGCCCCAATTAAAATATGAATTATATCCTGGGATGTTTTCTAACTTATTAGATATTTGCTCTGGTTGAATCCTGATTTCCTGCAGACACAACAGATCAGGATCTGCTTCCTCTATCCAATCAAGAAACCCTTTCTTATGTACCGCTCTAATCCCATTAACATTCCACGAATAAATTTCCATTATTTTGTTCCTCCTATTGTGTTTTTATTAATGATTAGCACTAGCTAATTTAAATAATCATATATTTATATCTATTTTATAAAACATTTCTCTAAACTACAAGCTGCGTCCTTAAAATAATTGAACTTTAAATAAATACTTCAATTATTCAACAAAATAAATCAAATTATCAGAAAATTTGGATTTTTAAAGGGATAATCAGTATTTTTCTAGAAATAAATATATAACAATAAACAACAAAATTTATCATTGCTACACAAGCTAAATTCTCAAAGAGAGGGGGTACAGAGGTGGATTTAGAAAAATTAACAAAATTAGCTGATTTAAAACATGAACAATCAGAAATAACATCTGCATTAGACCAAGCTTGGACTGGAAAAAAAGAAGAAGTTATTCAACAAGCTCGTCAGGATTTTGAATCTTTTTTTGCTACAACTGATTTTAATGTAGAAAAAAAAGATGATACATTAATAGCCAACTATGATAGTATCAATATTCTTTTAAATAATTCCCAACACGAGCCCTCTATTAAATCAGGTCCTTATTATTTAACTTTTGAATTAACAATTGATATTGACGAGCCCCAAGAAGTAATTTATAAGATACCTGTTGATAAATACAATAGCTATCCTAGCTTAAAAAAGGAATTTAGAGTTCATCAATATTGTAGCGATAATATTAGCGGCAAAATTGAAAAAATAGAAAAATCAATCTCTGAAATCAAAGACATGATTAGTGATTTCAAAGAAATTGATTTGGGATTTGCTATAGTTAAAGATAACACTACTTCTAAAAACATCTTAGATAAAGAACGAGTAGCTCTAGAGTATAATAACCTTCAGGATGTTCTAGCAGATATCTTTACATAATTACTGCTTTTATATAAGAATTAGGGTCCTTTTATTTAGGGACCCCTTTTTTAATTTAAAAACTAATGGTTTTGCTTTTTAAGTAAAAATTAATTAAAGGAAATTCACCTATTTTGTATAAGTAAAGATATTAAGCTTATAATATTTACTATATAAAAAAAGGTGGTATAAATATGGGACAGTATTCACCTGAATTAATTAATCAAATTAGCGGTTTGTTAGAAATTGGCATCTCTATCTTAGAAAAAGAAAACACAACTGCATTACTTGAAACAATTTTATCTAAAGCACTGCAAGTTACTAACTCTGATGCTGGAACAGTGTTTTTAAAGGAAGATGAGACCTTATCTTTCCAAGTAATGTATAATCAAACTTTGAATGTAGCTAAAAGAGAAAACATCAATCTTCCTGATGTTAAAATAAATCATGATAATATAGCTGGCTATGCAGTTTTAGAAAAAGAAATCTTAAATATTGCTGATGTTTATAACTTAGATAAATTTGATTTTTCTGGCCCTAAAAAATATGATTCACTTACTGGATATCAGACTAAATCTATGTTAGTAGTTCCTATGGACAATCATGAGGGGGAAGTTATTGGGGTATTACAATTAATTAATGCTAAAAATAAATCTGGAGAAATCATTAAATTTCCTACTTATCTAGAACAGGTGGTCTCTTTTTTAGCCTCTCAAGCAGCAATCTCTCTTTCTCATTTTTGGGCTCTAGAAGATGTAGAAAACTTATTAGATTCTTATGTGCGGGTTATGGCTACAGCTATTGATGCTAGAACACCTTATAACGCTAGTCATACTCAACAAATAGTAAACATGTTACAACAAATGATTAAAAAAATTAATAACAGCAAACAAGGCAAACTAGCGCAGGTTGAATTTGACCACCAGGAAACAGAACAATTAATCATGGCAGCTTGGCTGCATGATATTGGTAAAATAGCTATCCCTCTGGAAATAATGAATAAAAGCACCCGCTTAGGAGCAGAAAAATTAGAATTGATTTTACAGCGCTTAGATTATATAATTTCTCAAACAAAAATAAATTATTTAGAGCATAAATTAAACAATGATTCTACAGCAATAGAGCATAGATATAATAAAAAAATTGCTTTAATTAAAAATACAAAGCAATTAATCACTAAAGCTAATCAACCTACTACTAATATAGATGCTGAATTTAAAAACAAATTAATTAAAATTTCTAATTTAATATACCAAGACGAAAACAATGAAAATCAGCGCTGGTTAAAAAAATCAGAATTACTTGCTTTAACTACCTCTCAAGGAACTTTAACCAAAAAAGAGAGGGAAATCATTGAAAGTCATGTTCAAATATCAACTAAAATTTTAGCTGAAGTTCCTTTTCCAGATAAGTTAGATCAAGTAATAGATTGGGTAGCCCTACACCATGAGCTCTTAGATGGTTCAGGCTACCCTCAAGGTCTCAGCGGCTCTGACATCCCCTTAGAAGCAAGAATTTTAACTGTTTTAGATATCTTTGAGGCTTTGATTTCTCCTGAAAGACCTTATAAACAAGCTAAAACTATTAAAGAAACTTTAAAAATACTAGATGAAATGGCCCACCAAGGACAATTAGACCA
>JBNJFD010000171.1:0-1293 GCA_051746525.1 Bacillota bacterium
ATTTTCAAATTAATATAAATGGTGCCGGAGGTCGGATTCGAACCGACACGGGTATGAAAGCCCACCGGATTTTAAGTCCGATGCGTCTGCCAATTCCGCCACTCCGGCATATTTAAATGGAGGTGGCACCCGGACTCGAACCGGGGCATGAAGGATTTGCAGTCCTTCGCCTTACCAACTTGGCTATGCCACCTCGATGGTGAGCCATGGAGGATTTGAACCTCCGACACCCGGATTAAAAGTCCGATGCTCTACCAACTGAGCTAATGGCCCATTTAATTTAATATGGAGCGAAAGACGGGATTCGAACCCGCGACCTTCTCGTTGGCAACGAGACGCTCTACCAGCTGAGCTACTTTCGCTTACTTCATTTTTTCTCACGCGGCACTTATGTATTATATGTTATTTGTTTTATGATGTCAAGAAAAAATATGATAAATTAGGTAAATGAAAACCCAGGGCCAAAAACCCTGGGACTGCTTTCTATTTCAACTGTTTATTCTCTGGCAACCACTGATTAACTAAATCTTTATGATTGTCTACATACTCTGCTGCTACTTTCTCTAAATCATCAGCGTCTTTTGCCATATTAATTAATTCACCTAATTGGTCATCATTTAATTTATATTTCTCTAATATTTTTGCTGCTTGTGGGAAATCTCCTTTAATTTCTGGTCTACCTAAAGTCTTAATTTGATCTGGCTCTCCATACACATTCTTAGAATCTTTTAAGAACTTAAGATCATAAGCAAACCACTTCCAATGCGGAGTCCAAGCTGTAACAACAACTGGCTTTTCTTGATTAATTGATTTTTCTAATTTAGCAGTCATAGCAGGACCACTACTTTCAACTAAATCCCAGTCACTTAAACCATATTGATCCATAGTTTTGTTAGAAGTGATCTCCATAATCCCTGCTCCTGGATCAATTCCAATTACCTCTCCATTAAATTTATCCTTATTATTTTTTAGTTCAGAAATGCTATCAATATCTACATACTGCGGTACTGCTAATCCAATTTTAGCTTCTTCATAATTAGCACCTAAATCTACTAACTTATCTCCATAATCCTTCCAATATGATTTGTGCGTTTTAGGCAACCAAGCACACACCATAGTATCTAAATCACCTTGAGCAAGACCTTGATACATACTGCCTGCCTGCAAAGTCATCAATTCCACATCATAACCTGCTCTTTCCAATACTTCTTCGATTAAATAAGTCGATGCTTCAGCAGAAGCCCACTGCACATAACCAATCTTTAAAGTTTTCTTTTCTTGTACTTCTTGTTC
>JBNJFD010000171.1:1393-3997 GCA_051746525.1 Bacillota bacterium
CTTCTTGTTCATTTTGTGCTTCTTGCGAACCTTGCTGCCCTCCACCTGCACAACCAACAACTAACAAAGAAACTAATAAAATCGCAGTTAACATCATTGTTATCTTTTTGATAACAACCACCTCCACAGTGAATTTTTAAATTAAGTAGTTTCTCGACCAAACAACCTATCTAAAGTAATTGCTAAAATTACTACTCCTAAACCAGCTTCAAATCCAAGTCCAATATCAACAGTAGATAAAGAACGCCGCACAGGTTTTCCTAAACCTCCTGCTCCAATCATTGAAGCGATAACTACCATTGATAAAGAAAGCATAATACATTGGTTAATACCCATCATAATTGAAGGCATTGCTGCCGGCAATTCAACTTTAAACAACATCTGAAGCGGTGTCGAACCAAAAGCTCTTCCTGCTTCTTTTAATTCTTCATCCACCTGCTCCAATCCTAAATAAGTCAATCTAATTGGTGGAGCAATAGCAAATACTACTGTCGCTATAATCCCTGGTACAGTCCCTAAACCAAAGAACATCAATGCTGGTATTAAATAAACAAAGGGCGGAATTGTCTGCATGAAGTCCAACATAGGACGAGTAATTATATCAACTACTTTACTTCTAGACTTCATAATACCTAGTGGAATTCCAATAATTAAACTAATCAATACCGAGGTAATAATTGAAGCCGTGGTAGTAATTAAAGGGTCCCACAGTCTCAAATTCAAAACTAATAAAAAACCTAATATTACTCCCACAACTAGTTTTAAATCTTTTCTTAAAACCCAGGTGAGTAAAGCAAATACCCCAATAAATAATAGTGGATGTCCAATAGATAAAAATCCCTCTAAACCATTCATTACTGTTCTAATAACAGCTGAAAAACCATTTAATACACCACTAAAATTGGAGATAATAATCTCAACTAACCATTCTACTCCATTGCCTAATGGTATTTTTTGGGTTAATAAATTGATTAACGCCACTATAAATGCCTCCTCTTATTCCTATTTTTAATTCTAAACTACTTCTTCACTTGCTAAATTAGATAATACAGAACTTTTAATAATTATACCTTTTAGTTTATTATCATCGCTTACTACTGGTAATGGACAATCTAAATTAGCAATTTTAGAAAATAACTCATTCATATCATCATCAGAACTAGCTGTTGGAACTTCTTTTATTACACTAGACAAATCACTTTCTCCTTTATTAACTAGCTCTAATATATCTTCCATCCAAACTATACCTTGATAGTCTCTGTTTTTACCTACTACAAAAATGCTAGAAATTCCATTATGTCTCATTTTATGCATTGCTGCTCGCGGTCCATCCTGATCAAGATAAACTAAAGCGCGAGGATGAATCATTGCATCATCAGCATTTAATAAACGGCTGCGGTCCACATCTTGGACAAAATCCCGCACATAATCATTTTCAGCATCCGTTAAGATATCTTCATGAGTTCCAATTTGAACTATTTCTCCGTCTTTCATAATCGCAATTCTATCACCTAGTTTTAAAGCTTCATCTAAATCATGAGTAATGAAAATAATTGTCTTATTAACCTCTTGATATAAATCTAATAATTTATCCTGCATTTCTCTTTTAATTAGTGGATCTAGAGCACTAAAGGGCTCATCCATTAATAATACTTCTGGGTCAACTGCTAAAGCTCTTGCTAAACCTACTCGCTGTTGCATTCCCCCGCTTAATTCATCAGGCTGCTTATCTTCCCAACCTGCTAATCCTACTTTTTCTAAAGCATCTTCAGCTTGAGCTTTTCTTTCTAGTTCATCTACACCTTGAATTTCTAAACCAAACTCTGTATTTTCAAGCACTGTTTTATGTGGAAATAATCCGAAATTCTGAAATACCATCCCAAATTCTTTTCTTCTAAACTCTCTTAAACTTTCATCATCTAATTCAGCAATATCTACACCATCAACTTTAATTTTCCCCTCTGTAGGGTCTATTAATCTATTAAGACATCTAAGTAAAGTAGACTTCCCGCTCCCAGACAGTCCCATAATTACAAATATTTCTTGGTCATCTACTTCAAAATTAGCGTTACTTACACCTACTGTCTGACCTGTTTTTTCTAAAATTTCATCTTTAGAATACCCCTCTTCTACCAAATCAAGAGCTTGTTCCGGGTCAGAACCAAATATCTTTGATAAACCTTCTACTTCAATTTTTGCCACTTTTCAACTACCTCCTTATTTTTTTGTTATCCAATTAAAAAAAGCTTTGAGAGAAAATTTAATTTCAACCCAAAGCTTTAAAAAAATTTGTTTGCAGCGCTTTCCATAATTTTCTTGGCGTCTTTCTTCTATAAGCATTATAATAAATTAAAACGATTTGTCAAACTTATAGCACATAAAAATAAATTTTTATTAGCACAAACTCCTTGTGAGCAATAAATCCAACATCATAAAGTTGATACTCCTTTAATTGTGGTGCTATCTGTTTAGCTTGTTTCACAAAACAACGTAATTTATTTAAAATATCAATCGAATCTAAATTTTCTTCTAGCAAATACCGATTAATAGTTATAATTTCTGTCCCCATTTTTAAATCCCCCGCCAATTCCATACTTTCCCGTA
>JBNJFD010000172.1:0-3996 GCA_051746525.1 Bacillota bacterium
TTGATCTAAAGATTGAAACACCAACTCAGCTACTTCTAAACCTGCAATTATTCCAGCCTCTTTAGCTTTAATTACTGCTCTATTAGTTTGTTGATTAGCAATTAAAGCTTCTGTGGTTACATCTCCAGTTCTAATATCTTCTCGTAAAGCTGTCTCAATTATTTTTTTTAATTTATTCTTTGTTAAATTCAAGTTTTTCAGTCCTCCATTCTTGGCCCCGCTCTAACACAATATGTTTTTCCCATTCTATTTTAGGTTCAGGATAATCTTTACGATAGTGAGCACCACGGCTTTCCTCTCTAAGCAGTGCTGATTTCGTCATTAAGTAAGCTACTATTAACATATTCTGTACTTCCCAGGCTTCAACAGTAGTATAATCTATTTTTAATAACTCTAATTTCTCTTCTAAATAATCTAACATTTCCTGCAAAGAATCTTCTTCTCGAACAATAGCAGCTTTTTCCTGCATTAACTTTTGTAGTTCTTCTTTTACTTCAGCCAGATTTAAATCACTTTCAATAGTATCTTCTATTTGCTCCTGCTCAATCTCCAACTGTGCTTGATAATTCTTATCTTTTATCTCTTGAGCTGCACGATAACCATAAACTAACCCTTCTAATAAAGAATTACTTGCTAATCTATTAGCACCATGCACTCCTAAACAAGCAGTTTCACCACAAGCAAATAATCTATCTAAACTGGTCTGCCCATTAATATCTGTTTTTATTCCACCCATAAAATAATGTGCTGCAGGTGTCACTGGAATATAATCTGTACTAATGTCAATATTCAACTCTAAGCATTTCTGGTAGATGTTAGGAAATCTTTTACGGAGGAAATCTTCTTTTAAATCAGTTACATCTAAATAAACATGATTTTCTTCCTGCTCACTAATTTCTTCTTCTATAGCTCTTGCTACAATATCTCGCGGTGCTAATTCTGCTAAGCGATGATACTTAAACATAAATCGGCTGCCATCTGCTCTCCTCAACTTAGCTCCTTCACCACGTACAGCTTCTGAAATCAAAAAATCATCTTCCTGCTCCAAACTAAGAACAGTAGGATGAAATTGCACCATTTCTAAATCCATTACCTCTACCCCAGCCCGATAAGCAGCAGCTAAGCCATCTCCTGTAGCATAGCTGGGATTAGAAGTGACATAATAAAGTTCTCCACTACCCCCAGTAGCTAAAATAACTGCTTTAGCTTGATAAATAAAATATTCATCTTCTTCCTGATCATAGGCATAAATACCATAACAACAATTATCAGCAGTTAGCAAATCTAACATAAAACTATTATCTCTACTCTTGATGTGGGGATTACTCTTTAACTTTTCTCCTAAAGCACTACTAATTTCTGCACCAGTAGCATCACCTCTAGCCCGTAAAATCCTAGACTTACTGTGAGCACCTTCTTTAGTTAAAGCTAATCCATCTTCTTCCTGGTCAAACTTAACCCCCCAATCTATTAACTTTTTTATTAACTGCTGTGATTCTGAAACTAGGACTTCAACAGCTCGAGAATTACATAACCCAGCCCCGGCTGTTATTGTATCTTGATAGTGTAAATCCGCATCATCATCCTGGGCCCAGGCAGTAGCAATTCCTCCTTGAGCATACTTAGTATTTGTCTCTTCAAATTCACCTTTAGATAAAACTGTAACTTCTCCTGTACCAGCTAACTCTAAAGCTGCTGTAGCTCCTGCGATTCCAGACCCAATTACTAAATAATCTGTTTTTAATTTTTTTAAATTATCTGCTTGGAGATTAACTAAATATCTTGGAATCATATTAACCCATCCTAACTACTATATTCTAACATCTTATCCAAGGCCCTTTGAGCCTGGTTTCTTATCTCTTCTGGAACTGTAATCTGATACTGCATTTCTTTTAAAGCAAGATATACATCTTCAACAGTAGTCATTTTCATATTATGACAAATCAAACCTTGATTTAAAATATAGAAAGTCTTATCAGGATTATCTTCCTGCAATTTATATAAAATCCCCATTTCTGTACCTACTACAATTTTTTGATTTGCTGTTTCTTGAGCAAAATCTATAATTTGAGCTGTACTTCCTACAAAATCAGCTGCTTCAACTACTTCTGGATTACATTCAGGATGTACAGCAATTACTGCATTAGGATATATTTTGCGCACTTGATTGATATCAGTTAATTTAGCTCGACAATGTGTTGGACAATATCCAATATCTTTAATGATTTCTTTATCAGTATACTGCTGCACATAATCGCCTAAATTCTTATCAGGCACAAAAATTATTTGCTCACTATCAACTTTTTTTACAATCTCTACAGCATTAGAAGAAGTACAACAAATATCACTCTCGGCTTTTACTGCAGCAGATGAATTAACATAACAAATTACTACTGCTTCTGGATAGTCTTCTTTTATTATGCGCAGGTCTTCAATAGATATCATCTCAGCCATTGGACAGCCTGCATTTCTTTCTGGTAATAAAACTTTCTTTTCAGGAGATAATATAGCAGCGCTTTCAGCCATAAAATCTACCCCACAAAAAACAATTACTTCTTCTTCTAAATTAGCAGCTTTTCTACTTAGTCCTAATGAATCACCTGTATAATCTGCTATATCTTGAATTTGATCTTCTTGATAATTATGAGCCAAAACAACTGCATTCTTTTCCTCTTTTAACCTCTTAATTTTAGCAATTAACTCATCTTTCATCCTTTCACCACCCAATAAGTTCCTTTAATTTATAAATCTAAGTAAAACTTTTAACACATTGTACAATTTCTTTATTGTAATGTCAAGTGTCTTTACAGTTGTCATAACAATAAAACAGTAGAATAATATTATTCTACTGTTCTTTTATTATCTAGCTTTTCCATGACCTAATTAAAGAAGAAACCCCTTGAATAAAAAACACTCCAGCAACCCAATAATAAACAAAACCAGGATAAAGTAAAATTAAAGCACCTACACTTAAATAAATAACACCGGTAAATAACAAACTAGCTTTTTCAGTTTTATTAGTTTTATCACTCACGATATCGGCCACCTTTATAAAACTAGTATGATCTAATAAAGTATTCCACGTCCAAGAATGCAGGTTAGAATCTAATAATTCAGCTCTAACTTCTCGCCAAAAATAAGGGAAAAATATGATATTTAAAAATACCCCACTTAAAAACAGACTCAATAAATAAGTTAAATCAGAATAATAATCTCCCCAAGTTAGCAACAGCCCACTTTCATCCATAAACAATCCTAAACCTGCTCCATAAATAATTGCTGCATGACGACGAGTCAAATATTCTGAGCCTACAATAGTAATCCAACCTGCCCAACAAATTAATAAAATTCCGAAATAAAAATGATGAATATGATGCCCAAATAATATTATATTTCGCCCAATATAAAATTGAGCATCAGGGCTTAAACCCTCTTTAGCCACTTGAGCAAATGGACTTTCTGCAGAACCTGCTATTAAAACCATCAATCTGATTGTTAAAAATGACACTAAATAAGACATCGTAATCAAAAAAGGTGTTCCCTCATCCTTTTTAATAGAGACTGTAACCACCCCTTTCTCGATTCAAAACTATGTAATTAATAATCCTTAAGTAAGTAACCTTTTTCAGCTAACTGCTCATTAATTAAATTTAAAACCTCTTCGTTTAAAGCTTCAATTGTATGAAGATGGATTCCATCAGTTAAAGTAGATAGTGGTTTTACTTCTTTCTTATGATAACGTTTCATAAACTCTTCTAAATCAGCAGTTGATTGAATAGTTAATCGCCCTTTTAATTCACCATACATTGGATGTTCTACCACTACATCTGTTATGCGTCCCCCATACTTAATTATTGTTTCTAATTCTTCTCTCACTCTATCCGCCTCTACCCCATGTTGACAAGCAATAACTTGTTGCACCATTTGATTATTATCTTGAGGAATTATATATCCCTGAGATGTAGCTAAAATTTCTTGACCTTGTGCCCTTAACAA
>JBNJFD010000173.1:0-3919 GCA_051746525.1 Bacillota bacterium
CTGCTTTTTCTGCTTTTTATAATGTAACTGTTTTATGACGTGCAACATGACAGTTGATATTAACTACTACAGGTAATCCAGCTATATGAGTGGGAAATTCTTCAATGTTGACTGCTAATGCTGTAGTTCTGCCTCCTAGCCCCTGCGGTCCAACTCCAGTATTATTAATTTCAGCTAATAAATCTTCCTCTAAAGCTTTATATTGAGGGTCAGCATTATGTTCACCAACATCTCTTAACAATGACTTTTTAGCTAATAAAGCTGCTTTATCTATAGTACCTCCAATTCCTACTCCCACAATTACAGGCGGACAAGGATTTGGCCCTGCATCTTCTACAACATTAATAATGAAATCTTTTACCTTTTCTGCCCCGGCAGTAGGATTAAACATTTTCATTTGACTCATATTTTCACTCCCAAAACCTTTGGGAGCTACTGTAATCTTTAGATTAGACCCTGGTACAATCTCAGTATGAATTACTGCTGGAGTATTATCTCCTGTATTATTCCGCTCAATTAAAGGGTCACTAACAACTGACTTCCTTAAATACCCTTCAGTATAACCCTGTTTAACTCCTTTATTAACTGCAGTAGTTAAATCATCTCCTACTATTTCAACTTCTTGCCCTAGCTCTAGAAAAACCACTGCCATTCCTGTATCTTGACAAATAGGAACTTCTTTTTGCCGGGCTATCTTGGCATTCTCTATTAATTGTTCTAATATCTCTGCAGCAACTTCAGAAGTCTCTTGTTCTAAAGACTCTTGATAAGCTGAAATAACATCTGCCCCTAAATTATAATTACTATCTTTACATAATTGGGCTACAGTTGTAGTTATCTGCTCGGCTTCTATACTTCTCATCACAGTAACCTCCTAATATTATTCTCACTTCTCTCTATTGTAGCAAATTTAATTAATAAATTTAAGTCTTAATTTTTATTTTCTAGTAGTTATCCTAAATTTATTTATAATCAATCAACTTTACATTTCGATAAAACAACTATCCAATGCCTTAGTAACTATTACTTCTAAGTTGTTTTCAGGAATTTCTCTTTTTATATCTTTTCGCTTATAAACTGAAGCTAGATGAGTTAACAACAATTTATTAACTTCAGCTTGCATCCCAAAATTAACAGCATCTTTAACTGTCATATGACCAGACTTACGCCGCTGAGCATCTTGTTCTAATAAACTAGCTTCTGCTAACAACAACTTACTACCTTTAAAAAACTGAATTAACGCTTCATCTACAGCAGTATCAGCTGTATACCCCACACTAGAATTCCCTCCTGAAATTTTAACAGCTAAGCATTCTTTAGAATGGGTTGTGGGGTGAAATTGAAAATCAAGTCCACCATAATTCAAGCTACTACTCTTAGTCAATTCCTGCAGATGAAACTCATCACCTACTTTACTTTTAATAAACTGTAGTTCACTACTGGCTGTAAAAGGCAAGTACACAGCTAATGCTTCTTTTCGCAGTCCTCTTTTAATAGCTAACATAATAGCATAATGAAGTGGCAACAAATCTAAAAAGTGATCTAGATGCAAATGAGAAATAATTACAGCATTTAATTCATGGCAGGGAATTATCTTCTGTAAATTCTGCAGGGTAGTTGGCCCGCAGTCAAGTAAAATATTAGCACCTTGATTTTGAATCAAATAACTTGAACAACCGCTATCTAAAGTAGGATAAGGAGAACGATTTCCTAACACAGTAACTTTCATTTTAACACCTCTTTTTTAACTTTTGTGCATATCTCAAAGCTTCTTGAGTAGTAGTTAGCTCACCTTGAGCCTGTTTCTCTTCGATTTTATCTAAAATTTCCCCGATTTGCGGTCCTTCTTCTAAACCTAATTCAGTTATTAACTCATTACCTGTAATCAATTGACTAGTAGTACGCTGAACAAACTCTTCTTTATCCGCAATTAATTCTCTCAAAAAAACTAAACTACCTGCAATTTCTTCTGCTCTATTATTTAATTTAGAAGTGCTCATTTTATCAGCAGCAGCAAGCAGACAAATATCTTCTACAACTTCACCCCCTGCTTTAAAAAATCTATGTTTGCCTTTAAAAGTTAGATTGTCAGCATAGTATAAAGCTAAAGGCCGCATATGATAACGAACTAACTTAACTATATAATCTAACTCTTGATTGCTAAATTTCCATTTTTTAAATAGTGATTTTAACTTTTTAGACCCCACCTTTTGATGTCCATAAAAATGAATTTGACCATCTATCTTTTTTTCTGTAAATATTTTACCATAATCATGTAATAAAGCAGCTAATTTTAATAAAGGAATTTTTGTTGCTTCTATTTTACTGCGCCAATAATCTTCAGCTAACAACTCTTCTACTTGAGTAACAGCAAATACAGCATGTTCCCAAACAGCTTCTTGATGGTATTTACAAGGACCAACTATCTTCAACTGTTTAAACTTAGGAAGTAATAAATTAAAAAAACCTAACCCTTCTAACAGTTTTATATTATTATCAGCTTCAGAAAATGATAAAATCTTTAGCAACTCTTCTTTTATTCTCTCATTAGCTACATCTTGTAACCTATCAACTGCTGCTGCAGCTAACTCCTTAGTTTTTTCTGCAATAGCAAACCCAAATTGCGCTTTAAATCTTACTCCTCTTAATATTCTTAAAGGGTCATCAAGTAAAGCGTCCGTAGATACCGCCTTAATTATCCCTTCTTCTAAATCATTCATCCCTCCATAAGGGTCAATTAAATTTTGTTTATCCAATTTAGAATCATCAATTTTTAAAGCTAAAGCATTGATAGTAAAATCTCGTCTTTTTAAATCTTCCTCAATAGAATCTCCAGCTAACGAATTAAAATCATAAACTAAATCACTAGTTACAACTCGATACATCTTCCGTTCACTATCTAAAGTAACAAAAGTACCATTAACTTGTTGAGCAAACTCTTGAGCAACTCCTTTAACAGCTCCTGGAACAACTAAATCAATATCCTCTAAATCCTTATTTAATAAATAATCTCTAATAACACCACCAACTAAATATAAAGGTTTACTTATTTCTGGTAATATTTTTTTAAGCTCAACTAAATCCATTAATTCTCACCTCTTTCACTAGCGCACCAAAAAAAAGATTCCAATATACTGGAATCTTTATTAAATACTTATATCTATTCATTGCATTCAGAGCAATATCCATAAAATTTTATTTTATGTTCAGTAACTTCAAAATTATGCTCTTGCTGTAAATCTTGTTCAAAGTTCTCTATAATTTGGTCATTAAATTCAATTATCTTATTACAGTTCAGACAAACTAAATGATGGTGATGACTATCATCACCTTCTATCTCATAACGTTTTCGTTCTTCATCAAAGTCTAACTGCTGAATTAAACCCAATTCACAAAACAATTCTAGAGTACGGTATACAGTAGCCAAACCTATACTTGGATTATTCTCTTTTAAAATACCATAAATATCTTCAGCACTTAAATGCTCACCTTTATTATCCAATAAAACCTTCAAAATTTGCTTGCGTTGTGAAGTTAGCTTATAGTTGTTTGCAGCTAAAATACTCTTCAAATTATCTAAATCAGCCATATTTTCACCCACTATAAAATTAATTTACTTTAATTATAACGTACATTTACATAAAGTGTCAACATCTTCTATCTGAAATTTATAAAAGCCCTACAGTCAGCTGCAGGGCTCTAACAATCTAATTTAACAAACTTAAAATTAGTTTAGAAACTTTAGCTACTATCTGAGAAAATTCTTGGTCTAATAACTCAGACAACTTTTTTCCCCAATCATCACTAAAAATTCCAATAGTAACAATTAATAATTCTTTCATAAATTCTACATCTGCTGCTTTGAGAGTTAAATAATTAAATTCTCCTGGTCTAACTCCTTCAGCACTAGTATCTAAAA
>JBNJFD010000174.1:0-3910 GCA_051746525.1 Bacillota bacterium
GATATGGCTTTTCATATTTTCATTAAAGCGATTTTAACTGACGGTAAAATTACTATTTTTGGTGATGGGAAACAGTCCCGTAATTTTACTTATGTGGGTGATGCTGTTCAAGCTAACATTTTGGCTGCAGAAAGTGATGTAGTAGGAGAAGTGTTTAATGTTGGCGGTGCAGGAGAGAGAGTAACCTTAAATCGAACTATTGAACTAATGGAGGATGTTATTGGTAAAGAAGTAGCCAAGGAATATCAGGCAGTAGCTAAGGGAGATGTGAAGCATACCGAAGCTGATGAAACTAAAATAAGAGAGGCTTTAGGGTATCAACCGCAGGTTGGTTTAAGAGAAGGTTTAGAGAAAGAAGTGGCTTGGTTAAAAGAAATTTATTAAGTTTATTGATAAACTAGAGCAGCTTAATAAAACTATAAATAATTTTCAAAAGAGCTCAATTGTTGTATTTATTGTCGAATACAGCAATTTTGAGCTCTTTTTTGTATTTAAAATGCTTTTATTATCGATTAGCTTCCTATTAGTTGCTAATACTTTAATTTTTAGCTTAATTTAACTTGACATATTTTTAATAAGCTATTATTATAAGTAGTAAGTAATTTACATTTTAAGGAAAAAGATTACTTTTAAATCCAGTAGCCTCTTTTTCTAGAGTGTGAATTTTAATTGTAAGGGGCTGTAGAGAAAGGAGGATAGAATTTTAGTTATAGGTACTTAAGTAATTAAATTTATAAAACTAATAGGAGGTTGAAGAATGAGTGCGATATTAACTAGTAAGCGAGGAAAATTATTAATTGTATTAACATTAATTGTAGGGATGATTGGATTAGTAGGTTGTAGTGATGACGATGATAATAGTACTAGCAAAACTTATAATGTTTCAGGTACAGTTGTGAGTAATGATGGGCAGCCTTTAGGAGGAATTACAGTAGCAGGTGGTTCTGCACAAACTGCTACTAATACAAATGGTGAATGGAGTTTAACTAATATTAAAGAAGGTAAAGTAATTAAAGCAGTTGATACTGCTGGTTATACTTTTACAGGTAGCCATAAAGTAACTGCTAATAAAAGTAATATTCAATTTAAAGCTGGAGAAGATAAGTCAGGAGATAGTCTTGTAAGTATTGTCAGCACAAGTGCTGCAGACCAAAATACAATTGAAGTTGAATTTAGTGATGAGATTGATGAGGTTAATGCAAATAACTTTACTGTGCCCAATGCTGAGGTTGATCAAGTACTGCAAGCGGGAGAAAAAGTTACTATAGTATTAAAGAACTTTATTCCTAACAATGCTACAGTATTTTTTACAGGAGTGACAGTTGACGGTGAAACGGCGACTATTCCTGCTCAAGAAGTTAATACTGCTGAGGTAGAAATACCATATGTAGAATTAAATTCAGACCAAGAAGTGGTTGCTTTGAATCCAGATACTGATACTGCTTCTGTAGAATTAACTACTAATTTAGTTAATTTCCCTGCTGGAGCAGAAGCAACAATTGAGTTTGATACTAATTCAGAAGTAGCACAAATTAGTGCAGAAGAAACAACTAGTGAGCAGTCTAAAACAATTAGATTAGTTGTTAGTGATATAACAGCAACAAAGCAAATTAAAGTTACTGCTACTGTTAAAGAGGTTAAGAATCCAGATAATGGGCAGTCTTATCCAGAATATAAAGAGAATGTAGCAGCAGTAGATAAAACGATTACTTTTAGTCCTGATATAGACAGCGGTGGAGATGATGCGCAGTCTTTCACTTTAAATAAAGCAATTGCTAATCAGGCAGATAGATTAACTATTTGGCTAGATAAACCTGTTACAGAAGATTTAGTAACGCATTTAAATGCAAACTTAGATAGAATTGTGGTTGATGATAATACTACTGATAATAATGAAAACACTATTATTCCAGTAGCAAAAGTAGTTAAAACAGGAGAGAAACAATTACTTGTAATTTTAGATAGCGGTAGCGCAGGAGATAGATCATATTTCCCATTAGATGATAATGTAACCCATAAGATTAAATTTGATGGTTCTTATCAAGGAGGATATGTGTTAAGTGGTGTAGATGAGTTTTTCTTAGAAGATTCTAATTATATTAAACTAACTAATGTTTATACATCTCAAACAGATGAATCATTATCAGACAAACAGCTTAAAGTTGTATTTTCAGAAGCAGTGAATAATTTCACAAATTCTGATAATGCTGCAGCAGCGGAATATTCAGTTAGAAATCTAAAAAATTGGGTTATAGATGGAACTAATTTAGGTACTAGTCTACCTTCACATACTAATGCTATTTTCCCAGTGGATGTAGCTAATGATGTAACGGTAGAAGTTAAGCACAGTAATCCAGAAAAATTAACTCGAGATGTAGTAATTTTAACTTTTGCTACTCCAGAAAGTGATAGCGATGGAGGTGCAGATGGAATTTTTGAGAATGTACAGTCATTCTTATCTGAAGGAACTCACAACTTACAGGTAAATACAATTGGGGATTGGGCATCAGTTACCCATAATGCTAATATGGTATCGACCTTAAATGATGAGTACCAAGGAATTCCAACTAGTGATATTACAGCAACTTGGAGAGCAGATTCTCCAGAGCAGTTTGTAGTAGAATTTAGCGGAACAGTACTAGATGAAGATGGAGAGATTAATGGAGATAATTTTGAAATTATTATCCCTGACCAAGATGCTGATGAGCAAGAATACGGTGATAACTCTTTTGCAGTATTGACAGAGGGTAATGGAGACTTTACAATTACAGAATTAGCAGAAGGAGAAAAGTATTTAATTGAGATGAATCAAGATTGGACGCAGTTTTATAATACTGAAAGCACAGGCGATAACTATCACATGAATCGCTTTAATCCATTAAGATTACGAGTTAAAGGATTAAAGGATACTTTTGGTTATGATTTAGCAAGTGATCCTAATATTGTAGTAGTTGATTCTGATATAGATTTAAGTGAAGATGCTACTTCGCCGAGCTTAACTGATGCAGAAATTTTAACTACAATTAAAGGTAATGCTTATGAAAGTGATTTAGTAGAAGAATTTAGTACAAAGATTTATGATAATAATGGTGCTGTAATTACTAATGGGCTGGAAGAAGATTTAGAGGTTAGTAATGATGCTGGAGCAGTACTGCTTGAATTTAATGAGCCAATTCAGGTTAAAGACCAATATGGAGATCAACATCAAGGGTCAACAATAGCTACTACACCTAGTCAGCAGCAAAATAGTGCTAATGGTGGAGTTAAAGAGATTACTTTTGAATATGTCAATGAAAACACAGGTAATACTGTGGAAGGAACAATTGCAAAAGTAATTAATAATGATGAAAAAGAAACTGCTAGAGATTATGCAGTAATTGTAGTGCCTATTAATGAGAATGTTGAAAGTGCAGCTTTAGCTAATGGAAATTGGAAATTAGTAGTTCGTGATGTTACTGATGATGTAGGAAATGCGATGAATACTGAAACAATTACTGGCATTGAAATTAGTGAAAGCGATGGAGAAAGTCCAGTGCCTACACCAGATAAACCATTTGATTTAATTAAGGTAGATGCACATTATAATGTAGTGCCTTGGTTAGATGACTATAGCCAAGATGAGCTAAACACTAATGATGCTAAAGATATTATTCACGTGCAGTTTAACAAACCTGTAGCCTTAACTGGAGTAGCTTCTCCACTTAAAAAGTCTAACTGGAGATTAAATGGTGAAGAATTACCAGTAGATGGCACGAGAATTGAAAAAGGTATATTAGGTGAAAATAGTGAATTGGATATTGACGGCGACGGTACTCTTGAAAAGTTAAATCAAACTCAATATGCGGTGACAATTATTTTACCAGACGGAGCTTTAGAAGGACATAATTCGAACCATACATTGACTTTAATT
>JBNJFD010000175.1:0-3877 GCA_051746525.1 Bacillota bacterium
GGAACTAAAAAATTTGACTAGTGAAGATATTAAAAGAGCTGCTAACAAATATTTTGCTAAAAACAAACGGACTGTAGGATATGTTCTTCCTAAAAAGAATAACAAAAAACAATCAATTTTGAGGAATGAATAATAATAGTTAAAGAAAGGGTGAATTTAATGAGCAAGAGATGGCTTCGTTGTTTGAGTTTAGCATTAATAATGTTAGTAATGTTAACTACAACGGTGGTAGCAGAAGTAGATTTTAGTTCAGAATTATATAATGAGTTAGCTCAAGGGCAGAATAAGGCGCCTTATATTAAACTGCCTGATTATAAAAGAATTGAGTTAGACAATAAATTAGTTATCTATTTAGTGGAAGATCATAGTCTTCCTACAGTAGAAATAACAGGTTATATTGAAGGAGGGCTGAGGCAGGAAAGTAAGAAAGCGGCTGGTATTTCTGATTTCATGTTAGAAATGATGAATACTGGAACACAGAATTTTAAGCAGCAGGAATTGGCCCAGCATAAAGAAGTGCAGGGGATTGATTTTGATTTTAGTGTAAAAAAAGATTATTATAAATTATCAGGGAGTGCTTTAACTACTGATAGTCAAGAATTGATTTCTTTAGCAGCAGATATTTTAAGAAATCCAAATTTTGATGCTGCTTATTATGATAGAATTAAAGAAGAAACAAAACAAAATTTGGCCCAAACTCAGACTAGACAAGATGCTTTATTAGATATGTACTTCACTAAGCAAATTTACCAAGATCACCCCTATTCCTTTGCTAGTAATTATAAGTTACGGCAGCAGTCTTTAGAGAATATTACACCTAAAACTTTAAAAAAGTTTTACAAACAAAATATAGCTCCTAATAATCTAGTCTTAGGAGTTGTAGGAGATATTAATACCAAGAAGTTAGAAAAGCTATTAAAAGATGAGTTTTCTGATTGGGAAGAACGAGATATTAAATTAGAGCAGACAGCGGTGCAGAGAAAAGAAAAGCAAAACAATTCAGTAATAGTAGTTAATAAACCTGATGCTACTCAAGCCAAGATTAGAATGGGCTACAATTTTTTTGCTGCTGGATTTGAAGATCGTGTAGCTTTTAAAATGGCTAATAGAATTTATGGTGGGGGAGCATTTAGTAGTAGGTTGATGAAAAATTTGCGCAGTGAAAAAGGATTTGTATATAATATTAATGCTGCTCAAAATTCGCATCAGTTAGGTGGAAGCTATTATATCAATACAGAAGTTGAGCCTACTAAGACCTATCAAGCTATAACAGCAATTAAAGAGGAAATGGCTGTAATTAAAAAAGAAAAAGAACCGCTAAGTACAAAGGAATTAGAAGAAAATATTAATTTATATAATGCTTTATTACCAAAAAGTTATCAAAACAAGGTTGATATTTTAGATCAAATGATTTATAATTCAGAAATTAGAGGTCGCAAGGTTGATTATGTAAATCAATTTGTCAAGCAGTATAATAATTTAAATGCTCCAAAAGTGCAGCAAGTTTTTGCTAATTATACTTATCCCGAAAGATTCTCAGTTGTTATTGTTGCTAATAAAGACCAAGTTGTTTCTAATCTTGAAGATAATGGTTTGTCTGTAGAGGTAATAGAAACTAAATAAACCGCTTAGTGAAAGGAGGCTAACTTTTGCTTACGGCACGACAAGTTTTGAAAATAGCAGGGCAAGCGGGCAAAATTATTTTAGCTAATGGAGCTGAAATTTATCGAACAGAAGATACGATGATGAAAATTTGTCATGCTTATGGGATAGATGACGTTGAAAGTTTTGTCACTCCTACTGGGATTATTTTATCTATTGATGATGGTGAATATATTCATACTAAATTAAAAAGAGTTCACAATCGGACAATGAATTTAGATAAGATTAGTAAAATCAATAGTTTTTCTCGTCGTCTTCAAAGGGAGACATTAAATTATCAACAAGCTTTAGCTCAACTTAAAAAAATTGAAAATGATAAGCCCGTGTATAGTTTTTTTGTAATGACTACTTTGACTTCTGTTGCTTGTGCAATGTATGTAATATTAGTTAGAGCAGATTATATTAATTTTTTTCCTGCTTTATTAGCTAGTTTCGCTAGCCAATTAACAATTAAACAAAGTGGTTTTTTAAAAGAGATAAATTATATTCCTGAAATGATAGCGGGGTTTATAGCAGGGTTAGTTGCTTTATTATTTTATCGTTTTGTAGGAGCGGATTATAATCTGAGTGTGATTACTGTAAGTGGTATTTTAGCTTTTGTTCCGGGAGTAAGTGCTACTAATGCCATTCGTGATGCTATTGATAATGACTTAATTTCTGCTACTAGTCGAGGTACAGAAGTTATTTTGAGTTCTATTAGCCTAGCAGCAGGTGTGGCCCTTTCTTTAGGAGGGCTAAATTTATGAAAATAATTTTAGAATTAATAGCTAATTTTATTTTAGTAGTAGGATTTGGTATTTTGATGCAAGCCCCTAAAAATAGTTTGCTTACGGTAGGGTTAACTGGAACTATTAGTTGGGGCGGATTTTTATTTGCCAATAATTTGACTTCCAGCATAGTATTTTCTACTTTTATTGCTGCTATAGTAGTTGGGGTTTGTGGAGAATTTTTTGCTCGGATCAATCAATTACCAGCCACAGTGTTTATTGTAGCTGGTATTTTGCCTTTGGTTCCTGGAGTTCCGGCTTATTATATGATGTATCACATGCTTGAAGGGGATTATTTAAAGGGGGTAGAAAATGCAATTAACACCTTAATGATTGCGGGGGCAATATCTTTTGGGATTGCAATTGTAGGAGGCGCAGCTAAATATTATGCTGAACTAAAAAGCAGCAAAGATTGATAAATAATTATCGACAATAATCGTGTTTATTAGAAAGGAGTTTAAGAATTTAAAAAGAAGATAATAGATAGTAGATAATACTAATTATGAGCAAAATCGCTTATTAAGAGATTTAAAAGGCCAACTTAGTGCTTAGTAAGAGAAAATAATCATAATAAAATTTTAGCAGTAGTAGTATTATTAATGACAACCAAATAATTTATCTAATAGAGTTTAAGGAAAACAATAAAGAAAGTAGGTAGTATTTATGTATATTGAACAAATTTTTGCTAAGCACCCGATTATAGCTGCGATTAAAGATATAGAGGATTTAGAAAAAGTCCCTCAAGATAAAATTGATGTTATATTTATTTTGCGGAGTAAAATATCTGATTTGAATCAGATAGTAGAACAAGCAATGGAATTAGATGTTTTAGTTTTTGTGCATATAGATATGGTTAAAGGAATAGGAAAAGATAAAGAAGCTATTAGATATTTATCACGAGAAATAGGCATTGATGGAATAATGACTACCAAAAGTTATTTGATTAAGGCGGCTAAAAAAGAGAATTTAATTACAATTCAGCGGCTGTTTTTATTAGATTCAGAATCATTAAGAACTGGAGTTAATATTGTAAAGAGTACTAAACCAGATTTGATTGAAGTATTACCAGGCTTAGTTATTACTGATATGATAGAAAAAATAAAAGAGCAGTTAGATGTGCCAGTAATTGCTGGTGGATTGATTCGTAATAGTAAACAAGTTAGAAAGATATTAGATAAAGAAGCGATGGCAATATCTACTAGTAAAAAAGAATTATGGGAAATGCAGGATTTTTAAAAAAATCTTGCATCTTGTTAGAAGTATTGTTACAATATTTTTAGGTTTTATAAAAAAACACTGACACTTACTATTAAAATTGATTTCTAATAGTAGTTTAAGCATTGGAACTGCTAGATAATTTAATTTAAAGGATAGGTGGATTTGTTAATGTATATTGAGCAAGTTTTTGCTAAGCACCCGATTATAGCTGCAATTAAAGATTTAAATGA
>JBNJFD010000176.1:0-3835 GCA_051746525.1 Bacillota bacterium
TACTGGACCAGAACCTTTAGTTTCTAAAATGATTAAAGAAGCAGCTGCAATACCAAACATAATAAACACACTACCTGTAGCTAAAGTTATATAACCAGAAACTAATCCTACACCTAATCCTAAAGAGATTAAATGTCCAGCATGCATTTGAAAAGGAAGCCAAGCAATTGAGGCTGGAGGATTCCAACGAGAGTCACTTAAGTCCGAGTCATATTTACCAAAGATTCCAGTATTACAAAAGATAATTCTGTGAATTAAAGCAGATACTGCTACTGTTAAAGCGATTGTATCAGTAGGAAGTCCCATTACAGTACCAAAGATGCCATTTAGAAAATATCCTAAGACACCGAAAAGACCACCGACTGCTAATATATCCCAGACTTGATCTTCGGCACCTATTTTTATTAATGGAGTTAAAATATCTGCTCCATCTTCTAAGGAATCTTTAACATGGGCAGCATATGCAGATGCCGCTGCTCCACCTGCAAAGCCAATATGTGGACCAAATAATGTACCAAAGCCAATAGCTCCTGTAAATCCTAAAACGTCAGCGGAAGGACCTCCTGCAACTGCAAGAGCTTCTCCTGCTAATACTAAGAATCCACAAAAGATAAAAGAAGGTAAAGCACCAATAGCAGCACCAAACAAACCGCCTCCAAAAGCAGCCAAAATCAAATTCATGTCCATTAATTCTGCCATTATAAATTCCCCCTTTTGAAATAGTAGTAACTAGTTTTTTTGTCTGGATGAATATGTTCCCTACAAATCAGACTTTGGCAAATTATTTTTAAAATAAGTTCAAGTGATGTTTTCATTTCACCTCCTGAATTTATATGATTAACTAAGTGTTTAAAAAAGAACATTATAATTTAAGATAATAGAGAAAGTTATATTTAGCTACTTAGAAAAAATATTTAATAGAAGTAAAATAATTTTTGTAGGAGATTTATAATTGCTATTAGATTATAGGATAAAAGATGTGATTTTATAACTAGAAAAGGAATTTATTTTATTTAATTATATTATAGCCATTATTTGGCTAAATCACAAGGGGGTTAATATAAAAAGAAGAAGAAATAAAATTAAAAAAAGGAGTTAATCATTGTTTTAGGAAATAAAGAGCTATAACGAGAAAATATCTTATTTAAATATAGTTTTGCTATATGCAACCGCTAAATAATTAATAGAATAGTAATAGGGAAGGGAGTGGAGGAGGTATTTCCTAGTCAACTGATTAGGAAAGTACTGCCGCATAAGATGAATTTAATTACAGTATTATATATGTTTGCTTGTTTTTTTGCTTTATATTTAGGAATTTATTTATTAAAATTAAATCACAAATCAGCAATTAGTAGAATCTTTTTTCTATATTGTATAACTGGATCTTTTTGGGCACTTAGTTATGCCTTTATGCAGACAGCTCCTGATATAGAAACTGCTTTATTATGGAGAAGGATTTCTGTTCCTTGGTGGTGTTTACATTATGCTTTTATACTACATTTTTTTCTCGTACTGACGAAACAAAAGAAAATATTAAAAAAGAACTGGATTTATCCTGTGATTTATGCACCAGGAATTATTTTAATAGCTTTATTTTTAATTCCGTCAGGAGGAGTAAGTAAAGAATATTTATTTTTAACAAATTGGGGTTGGACATATTTATTAAACCCTACTGATCCTGTTCGTTTCTGGGGATTTACTAGTTATTATTTAAGTTATATGTTGACAACTATGGGAATAACAGTGTATTGGTGGGGGACAACTAAATTTGAACGAGAAAAAAAACAGGCAGAGATTATTTTAATTGCTTCAATAGCTGCCATTGGAATTGGTTCGATACCGGATATTGTTTTACCAACCCTTGATATAATCAAACTACCATTATTAGGGATAATAGCAAATTTATTTCCTTTAACAGCTATCTGGTATGTAATTAAAGAATACCATTTTATGGCTTTAAATACTGAAAAGATTAATAAAGATATTATAGAGACAATGCAGGAAGGGTTATTAACGTGTAATGTAGAAGGAGAAATTAAGATGATAAATGAAAGTACTACCGATATTTTAGGTTATCAAGAACGAGAATTGATTAATCAACCTTTAAATTTGATTTTTTCAGATGAAGATAGTAAAAAATATTTTACTGCTGCTAATCTTAAACAAATTGAGCAAAATTATATTTTTAAAAGTGAAGAAAAATATTTACTAACTAAAGATAAGAACGAGATTCCTTGTCTCTTTTCAGCGTCTATTTTACATGATGATTGGGGTGAAGTGCTGGGGGCAGTATGTACTTTTCAAGATATTACGGAACGTAAAGAAGCGGAAAATAATCTGACTCATTTAACTTTTCATGACCAATTAACTGGGTTGTATAATAGGACTTATCTAGAACAACAACTTAATCAGATCAACTCAACAGGAGAAGTTGAGATAGCTTTAATTATGATTGATTTAAATGGTTTAAAGTTAATCAATGATGGATTTGGTCATGAAGCAGGAGATAAAATGCTAACAAGAACTGCAGAGGTTTTAAATAAATCTTGTCGGAATAGTGATATAGTTGGACGCTGGGGTGGAGATGAGTTTATTATCATTATGTCTGGTATTGACCAAGCAAAACTAGAAGAAATAACTAAGCGAATCAAAGAAAAGTGTAAAGAAACGCCTAAGGATCCAGTTCCAATTTCACTTGCTTTGGGTAGTTCAATAAAAACTGAAAGAGAAGAAGATATTTATGAAACGTTAAAAAGGGCAGAAGATGAAATGTATAATAAAAAATTATTTGAGCATAAAATAGTACAAAGTGATACTTTAGATACTTTGCTGGATAACTTAGGGTCTAAAAGTCATGAAAGTGAGCAGCATATTTCTCGTATTCAAGAATTAGCCTGTGATTTAGGGGAACAGATTAATCTTTCAACAGTAGAGTTAGAGCATCTTTCTTTATTAGCATCTTTACATGATATTGGAAAAGTGACTATTGCTGAAGAAATATTAAATAAGCCGGGCTCACTAACTGAAATAGAGTGGCAGAATATCAAACGGCATCCTGAAATTGGTTATAGAATAGCATCAGCTACCGATGATTTTGCTCATGTAGCAGAAGAAATATTGTATCACCATGAGTGGTGGGATGGGTCAGGTTATCAAGAAGGGCTTAAAGGAGAAGAGATTCCTTTGTTATCTCGAATTATAGCTATTGCTGAAGCTTATGAAGTTATGACTAGTGGACGACCTTATCAAGATGCAGTAACTGAAAAAGAGGCTTTAGAAGAGTTAAAAGAATATGCAGGATCTCAGTTTGACCCTCAATTAGTGGAGGAGTTTGTTGAATTAATTAATACAAATGATTAGAATATGCACTAAAAAAGGGCTAATATTAGCCCTTTTTTAGTGCTTGCTTTTTTAATTTCTAATAGATCTGCTTATATTAGATTAAAATCGGACTCCAGAGATGACTGCAAAGCCTGAATTGGCTAATGGTATTAATTCTATAATAAAATTATTATAATTCATCCCAATGCTAGGTAGAATTACAGGAAAGGTGTTGAGTCTATTAATGAATCCATCATATTCCCCATCTTCATCATTATAGCCGTGGACAATACCATATGTTAATTTACAGTGTAATTGAATGTCTTGTAGTTGATAAAGATTATATGTTTGTCCTGAATAAAAATACCAAGATGATTGAGAAAATGAATTTTTAAAGTGGGCTATACCATAAAAATGAGAATCTGGAACATGATATTCAGCAGCAATCAAATTGGGATTATTATTGTAATTTCCATTCCAGTGATTAGTTTGGAGGTCTGTTTGAATAACAAAA
>JBNJFD010000177.1:0-3820 GCA_051746525.1 Bacillota bacterium
ATTACGAGATTTATCACCTCGAATTGTTAAAATAGGTAATTCTAATCTATCTTTAACTACTATATCTTCAATTTCCCGATGGCAAAAGGCCTGCGTATAATGAATAATCCCATCTAAATCTCTTTTAGTAATTTCTTTTTTGATTTCTGCTAATCGAAATTCTAAATTATAAGGATAAGTATAGTCTAAATACTGTTCATAAATATTAACAGCATTCCTCCACCGTGGAAAAGTAAATTCCCGTTGTACTTCATTATACACAATTCGAGCAGAAAAATCAGTTACATATTCATAAATATCTGCTGTCATGGGAGGGACACCAATATAACCTAACCTCAAATCTGTTTCTAAAGGTTCTCTGGCTTTGATTTCCGTTATTTTCTCTTTCAAATCCTCAGTATAACCTTCTATATCACCAGTAAAATCACTACAATTAATTTGATACAGATGATTTTCAAATCCCGTCGCTTTATTTTCCCGCCATGTTAATCTATCAATTTCAACTGCTAAATCTCTAACTTGATTTAAGTCAGATCTAACTTCTTCTATTTCTGCTAAACTAACATCAAATAAAGCTCTAAAATCATCGATAGCTGCTGTAACAGATTTTAAATCATGCTGATAGGGATAAGCAAAAGGATAAGTAGTTAAACCCTGCGCTTGTAAAACTTCATTTAAAGCTTCCGTATCTGAACAATCTCCTTCTACTACACTAACCACTTGGTTAATATTATTCTCCAAACATGCTCCATACATTCCCTTAATCCAAGCACAAGAGCTTTTAGGAAACCCATCTTTCTCTGCTAATTCAATATATTGTGCATAATCATCAGCAGTAATAAATAAATTATTTAAATCCGTCGGCTGATATCCTGCCGCAAATAACACTTCAACTGGAATCGTTGTTGTAATCCCGATTTTTTTCATTTGTTTCTTCCTCCATTTATTAATTAATTTCTAAAATCAAATTGAGCGGCTAATTTAATAGCCGCTCAACAAAATTATACTTCCATAATTATAGGTAAAATCATTGGGTTTCGCTTAGTACGATGATAGATGTAATCATCTAATGCATCTCTAATACTAGACTTTAATGTTGACCATTCGGTAATCCCGTTTTCTTCACATTCTGCTAATGCTTCTTCAGCTTTCTTAGTAGCATCGTTAATTAAATCTTCTGATTCCCGAACATACACAAAACCTCGTGTAATAATATCAGGTCCAGCTAAGATATTACCTTGTTTGTCGATAGTTACAACTACCATTAAAATTCCATTTTCAGATAGTAATCTTCTATCTCTTAAAACAACATTTCCAACATCTCCTACACCTAAACCATCAACTAAAATTCTTCCAGCACGAACACTATCTTCTATATAAGCTCGTTCTTTACTTAAATAAACCTTATCTCCTAAATCAGGAATAAATATATTTTCTTTAGGAATATTAACTTCTTCAGCTAATCTTGCATGCAAATGCAAATGTCTATATTCTCCATGTACTGGGAAAAAGTATTGCGGACGAGTTAAATTTAACATTAATTTCAATTCTTCTTGACTAGCGTGTCCCGAAACATGAACTCCTGAAATAGCTTCATAAATTACATCTGCACCACGTTCAAATAACTGATTAATTGTATGCCCTACTGCTTTCGCATTGCCTGGAATGGCAGTAGCAGATACTAAAACAGTATCTCCTTCGCCAACACTAATATGATAATGCTCTCCTCTAGCTATACGAGTCAAAGCAGCCATTGGCTCTCCTTGACTACCAGTAGTTAATAGTACTATTTTATTAGATGGATAATTATCAACATCATTAGTATTAATTAATATCCCATCAGGAATATCTAAATATCCTAAATCTCTAGCAATATCAACATTATTAAGCATACTTCTTCCACTTAAAGCAATTTTTTTATCAAATTGTTGAGCTGTATCAATTACTTGCTGAATCCGATGAAAATTAGAAGCAAAACTAGCTACTATAATCTTTTGATTTGCCTCTTTAAAGGATTTTTCTATAGTTTCACCGACTTCTTTCTCTGACATAGTAAATCCTTCATGTTCCACATTAGTACTATCAGAAAATAATGCTAACACACCTTCATCCCCTAATTCAGCTAAACGATGAATATCAGCCCTATGGCCATCTATTGGAGTCTGATCAAACTTAAAATCACTAGCATATACTATAGGCCCAGCTGGCGTATGCACAGCTAAAGCACAAGTATCAGATAAACTGTGATTAACTCTAATAAACTCCACTTCAAAAGAACCAATTTCTACAGAATGACCAGGGTATATATGACGCAAATAAGCATCAGATAATAAATTGTGTTCTTCTAACTTACCACGTAATAAACCTAAAGTTAATTTAGTTCCGTAGATTGGAACATCCCCTAATTTCTTTAATACATAAGGTAATGCACCAATATGATCCATATGACCATGCGTTAAGGCAATCCCTTTAATCCGATCACGATTCTTAATTAGATAGGTAATATCAGGAATTACATAATCTACACCATACAACTCATCTGTTGGAAATTTAATTCCAGCGTCAATAATTAATATTTCATCATCTACTTCAACTACCATCATATTTTTTCCAATTTCTCCGATACCACCTAATGGTAAGATAGATACCGAATCTATTTGATTGTTAAATGACATTTAAACAAACCACACCTCCATAGTATTTTACTAACCCGTCCTCAGATATATTTCCGCTAGTCATCTGAGCAATGCTCAAAACAAAAAATGACTTGGATTTTTCCCCGTTCTAAGCACTCTTGTTATACATTATAAATGATATCTTCTTTAAATACAAGAACTGAATTCTATTTTAGCATAAGTAAAACCCAGACTAAAGTAAAAAGCTACCAACAAGGTAGCTTTTAATTACAATTTATAATAAACTATTTTCAAACAAAATATTCTTTAATTCGGTTTTTAAATCTGGCTTCAGTTCTAATAATGGTTTTCTTAGTGGTCCTACTTTAAACCCTCTCAAATTCAAAGCTGCTTTTACAGGAATTGGATTAGTAGTTATAAACATTGCATTAAATACTTCCTGTAGCTCAATATTTTTTTGCTGTGCCTCTTTAACATTTCCTGCTTTATAAGCCTGAATCATTTCTTTAATATCTACCCCTACTATATGCGAAGCAACACTAACTACTCCTGTTCCTCCTACAGCTAAAATAGGCAAAGTCAAACAATCTTCACCACTATAAATATCAAAACTATCATCAGTTAGTGCAGCAATCTTAGTAGCCTGCCCCACGCTTCCGCTTGCTTCTTTGACAGCTACAATATTATCTATCTCAGCTAATTCAGCTACTGTAGCAGGTTCTAAATTTCGACCTGTTCTACTAGGTACATTATATAACATTACTGGCAGTTCAGTCTCGGCAGCAATTGTTGTAAAATGATTAACTAAATCTCTTTGAGGTGGTTTATTATAATAAGGAGTTACCAGCATTATTCCATCTACACCAATTTCGGCAGCTGATTTAGTCATCTCAATACTATCAGCTGTAGAATATGACCCTGTACCTGCTATAATTGTAGCCTGCTCTCCTACTTCTTCAACAACAACCTCTAATAATTTCTTTTTTTCTACTTTAGATAAAGTAGGAACTTCACCCGTAGTACCTAATACTACTAAGCCATCAGAGCCATTATTTACTAAATATTGTGCTAATTTCTGTGCCTGCTCATAATTAACAGTCTGATCTTCATTAAATGGGGTTACCATTGCTGTCAATACTTCACCAAATTTCATAACAACACCTCCAAAAATTAATTACCTAACT
>JBNJFD010000178.1:0-3819 GCA_051746525.1 Bacillota bacterium
TGGTCCAGTGGAAGCAATGGGTTATTTAACACCACTGCGGGGAGTAATTGATAATTTCTCACTTCAAAATAGATCTTTAAATATTAGAGGTAGAACTAATGTAGCTGAAGAATTAAGAGAATTGACTATCAATTTAAGTGAATCAGAATATTTTACTAATGTTAATCTGCAGACAATGGAAAAACAGGAAGAAGTTAGTTTTTCAATAACTGCAGAATTAGTAGAAGAGGAGAGTGAGTAGTATGTTTAGCAACTTGAGTAATAGAGAAAAAATACTGCTTGTTCTGGTCTTTATCATCGCAGTTGGAGCTGTATATTACTTTTATTTTTATCAGCCTCTAACTGAAGAAATAGCAAATTTAGAAAGAGAAAAAAGCCAAAAATCAGCACGTTTAGAGACAGCTATTGGTTTTGCCAGAAGACTGCCAGAGATAAAAGAAGAATATGAATTATTAATTGCTGATCTGGAGGCAAGAGGGGTTTATTTAGATAAAGATGTTATTGATTTACTAATTGAATTTAGAGAAGCAGCTAAAGATAATGATGTTGAACTTAGATTATATAGGCCTTCTCAAATAGATGATGGAATTTCAATGACTGTTATTATAGATGGTGGATTTAGAGAAGTTACAAATCTTTTTGAAGATTTTGGAGAATGGAATTACTGGTTTGAATTCACCTCTTTAGATATTCAGAGAAATTCAGAAGATGGAGTAACAATTAATATGGGAGTTATTTACCATGATCAGCTTATTAATTTGGAAGGAGTTGAAGCTGATGTTTAAAACTAATAAGTTTATTTTATATACATCTATTCTACTCCTCTTAATTTTTTCGTTTAATGTAATGGCTCAGGAAGATGCAGAAGATAATGAGGAAAGAACATTTAGAAATCCATTTGTGGAATATGTAGATCCAGCTGAAAAAGCTGCTGAAGATGCTGCAGCTAATAATGGGACTGGTCAAAGAGCAGAGCCGGTAATAACCATTGATGATGTAAAAAGTGGGATTCCTTTTAGATTAGCTGGAATTATCACAAGTGGTAATGATAGAATAGCAGTCGTTAATAGTACAGATGGAGTAGAATTTATACGCGGAAGCTATGAAAGAGATAATTATGTAATATCAGCAATTAGTCAGGATAGCATAACTGTTAAAAACCGAGGTTTTACTTTTCAGCTGAGGATTGGAGGGGAAATTAATGAGAGATAATAAAAAGATAACTGCATTAATCTTAATTTTAGTTTTTGTTTTATCCGCTACAGCAGCAGTAGGAGCACAGGGAAGAATTAATGATATGAATTTTAAGAACGCAGATTTAACAGATGTTTTACGTGCAATTGCTGAGGTGGCAGATGTTAACTTAATTACTGATAGTAATGTTAGTGGAACAATTACAATTCATTTAAAAGATATTAGTTTCAATAAGGCATTAGATTTAATTACCCAGACCAGATCATTAACCTATAAGTGGGATGAGAACACGGTTGTTGTGGCCTCTCCTGATAGGATAGATGAGATATATGATAATATAGTGACTGAGTTTGTAGAAGTTAAATCAAATGATCTGGATAATATATCAGTAATAGTTAAGGATATTTTCCCTGATACTCAGATTACAGATGATCCAGTTAGAAGACAGTTTATTTTAAAGGGAGAAGAAGAAAGAGTAATTGAAATTAAAGAAATGATTGAGCGTCTGGATTCATCAGCAGTTGATCAGGAGAAAAGTTCTGGAGATTTGCTTGCTTCAGGAGATGAACAAAGCTCTGAAAGAGAAGAAGTTTATACAGAAAGTTATAAATTAATAAATGCTGAATTAGAAGATTTAAGCAGTAAACTGCAGAGCATAAATGCTGATCTTTCAATGAAATCTAATTCACTTACCAATACCGTAACAATTAGTGGTAGAGAAAGTGAAGTAAAAGAAGCAATTTCAATGGCCGAAACTTATGATGAAAGTTTAGAGCCGGATACTAGAGTTGTCAGAGTAGATTATGTTGATTCAGAAAAAATTAATGAAATAGTAAAAGGTTTCTATCCAGATATTAAACTTCATGTAAATCAGGCTAGAAAAGAAATTATTATTAATGGAGCCAAAAACAAGCTTGATAATGTTGTGAAATTAGTGAAAGAAATTAATATTCCCCAGCATCAGGTTATGATTGAAATTAGAGTTGAAGAAATTAGTTCAGGTTTAAGCCGAGAAATTGGTATTGATAATCTTGAAAATTTTTCTACTATAGAATTTGAAAAGGATGCTGATGGAGATATTGATGGTATTAGTTATAGCTGGCCTGAATTATTTAGACTTTTAGATGAAAGTAATGATTCAATAACTTTAGCTAATCCGCGATTGATGACTTTAAATGGTGAAGAAGCCACAATGTCAATTTTAGATGAAGAACCTTATCAGGTTAAAGAAATAAATGATGATGGAACCAGCAGTATTACTTATGAATATGCTGAAGCTGGTGTAGAAATGACCTTTACTCCCTGGATAACTGAAAATAATGAAGTAGAATTAAGTATTTCTCCTGAAGTAAGTAATTTCACTAGAATTAACACAGATTCTCAGGTGCCACCAGCAACTAGTACAAGAAGTATTGAGACTAAGTTAAGACTAAATGATGGTGAAATGTTTGCTGTAGGAGGATTAATCCAAACAGAAGATAATGGTTCAGTAACTAAAATACCTTTATTAGGTGATTTACCAATAATCGGTGAGTTATTTAAATCTAGACTAGATGAAACAAATAGAACAGAATTAATTATTTTTGTAAGACCTAAGATAATTAAATATGGTGAAGAAGTTGATGACTCTGAACATTTAATAACTGAGGGTTTAAATGACAAACAAACAGCTGCTCAAGATTCTGAAGAAACAGCTGAAACAAATAAGGAAGCTGAAACTGAAGTTGATTCTGAAATGAATAATCAAGAAGAAGAAAATGAATCAAATGATCAGCAAAAAGAAGAAATACTTGAAAAGCAGAAAAATGATTCTGAAAAAGAATTCCAAGAATTAACTCCTGAAGAATTAGAAGCAATACTTAATAAAAACTAAATATTGTAGTGGATGTTATTTCTAAAATTTAATTTACAATTCAAAAAAAGTAAATATGGGTCTTTAATAAAGGTTCATGTTTACTTTTTTATTTATTTTTCCCAAAATATAAAAAATTATTGTTAAGTTGTTTATTGCAAAAACAAAAAATTAAGTATATAATTAATTGATAATAATAATCAACATTAAGATATTAATAGCAAAATAATTGAAAAATTATTACGCAAAGACTTGAATCTAAGGAATTGATCTATGATTGTCAAGTTTGCCTCAGGTGTATGCCACAGTGACTATGCTGTGGATTATTTTGTTTATAATTAATTTTAAGTTTAAATTTTAATCAAATATTTTGTGCTTTAATATTAAGCTTAAAATTAATTATAAGTTTAATAAAATTATAACTAGAGACAAACAAGGAGGTATATAAATGTTTAAAAAAAATGAAGATGGTGCAGCACTAGTATTAGTACTTATATTATTATTAGTAGGTACTGTTTTAGTTACAGCTTTAGCCACAACTGCTAGAAATCATATAAACATTGCTGTTCATGAAGAAGGAATGTCTAAAGCATTCCATAATGCTGAATCAGGCGTGGAATATGTCAGAGCAAATATAGATGATATAGTTTCTGATGGAATTGAAGATATTGATAGTGATGATGACTTAGAGGATTTAGATTTAAAATCAAAAGATATTAAGTTTGAAATAACTATTAAAGATGATGGTGATGATTATGAAGTTACTTCTGAAG
>JBNJFD010000179.1:0-3818 GCA_051746525.1 Bacillota bacterium
CTTCATCAGAATAATCCATTGCAGCATAACGCTGATACATCTTCCAACGCTTTTTAGCTTGTTTTTTATTAGTTTCAAGTAATTCTTCTGCTTTATCTGGATTAATCTTAGTTAACTGAGAATATCTCTTTTCAGTCATTAAGAAATCATGATATTTATCCCACTCAGGATCTTTAGAATCAAGTTGTAATGGATTCTTACCTTCTTCAACTAATGCAGGATCATATCTGAAAATTGGCCAATATCCACATTCTTCAGCCATCTCAGCTTGTCGTTCAGCATTAGTCAATCCACCTTTAACACCATGGCTAATACATGGAGAATAAGCAATTACAACAGCTGGACCATCATGAGCTTCAGCTTCAACCATTGCTTTTAATACCTGCGCTTGGCTAGCACCATGAGCAACTTGTGCTACATAAACGTGACCATAAGCCATTGCCATAGCAGCTAAATCCTTCTTATTATCTGATTTACCTGAAGCAGTAAATTTAGCAATTGAACCAGAAGGAGCAGCCTTAGAAGATTGACCACCTGTATTAGAATAAACCTGTGTATCTACTACAAGTATATTAACATCTTCATTACTAGCAATTACATGGTCTAATCCACCATATCCAATATCATAAGCCCAACCATCTCCACCAATCATCCAATTAGATTGCTTGACAAGTTGGTCTTTAAGACCTAATATTTCTTTAGCATCATCTGAAGATGTCTTTTCTAGAGCAGCTACTAATTGCGCTTTTATTTCTTTGCTTTTAGCTCCACTATTACGATTCTTCATCCACATTTTAAATAAATCTTGTAATTCAGGTTCTACATCATCTATAGTTTCAGTCATAATATTTTCAATTCTATCACGCATTGTTTCTGAAGCTATTCTCATTCCAAAACCAAACTCCGCATTGTCTTCAAATAATGAGTTGGCCCAAGCAGGTCCTCTGCCGTCACAATCTGTAGTATATGGAGTTGCAGGATAAGAACCACCATAAATAGAAGAACAACCTGTTGCATTAGCAATTGTCATTCTATCTCCAAATAACTGAGTTACTAATTTAACATATGGAGTTTCTCCACAACCGGCGCAAGCACCAGAGAATTCAAATAGCGGTTTAGCAAATTGTGAACCTTTAACATTTGTAACTGGCATTTTATCATCTTTATAAGTTACTTCATTAAACATATATTCAGCTTTTTCAACTTGACCATCATCAATAGATTTTTTAATTGGCTGCATTTCTAATGCTTTTTCTGGAGCAGGACATACATTAGCACAAACTCCACATCCAGTACAGTCTAAAGTTGAAATTTGTAAGCGATATTCTAATCCATCTAAGCCTTTACCTAAAGGATCAATAGTTGTAATTTCTTCAGGAGCATTAGCTACCTCTTCTTCATCCATTAAAAATGGTCTAATTACTGCATGAGGACAGGCAAAAGAACACTGATTACATTGAATACAATTATCCGACTTCCATTCTGGAACAAAGTTAGCAATACCACGCTTTTCATAAGCAGTAGTACCATTGACCATTGTACCATCTTCATATCCTTCAAATGCAGAAACTGGTAAGTCATATCCTTCAATTGCATTAATTGGATCAGCAATATTTTTAACAAAGTCTGGACGACTTTGATCTACAGTAGTTGTTTCTTCTTCTAAATCAGCCCATTCAGGATTAACTTCAATCTCTTCTAATCCTTCAGCTCCTTTGTCAATAGCTTCCCAGTTCATGTCTACAATTTCTTGACCTTTACGTCCATAAGCCTTTTCAGCATATTCTTTCATTAATTCTTGTGCTTTATCATAAGGCATGATCTGCTCATTTAACTTAAAGAAAGCAGATTGGATAATAGTATTGGTCCGATGTCCTAACCCAATTTCTTGCGCTAAAGTAATCGCATCAATAATATAGAACTTAGCATCTTTTTGGGCTAATTTTTTCTTAACACTATTAGGCATTTTTTCTACAATTTCATCAGCATCAGATACTGTATTCAACAAGAATGTTCCACCTTCACTTAAACCACTTAGCATATCATACTTACCTAAATATGAATCAGTAGAACAAGCTACAAAGTCTGGATTAGATACCAAATAAGTCGAGCGTACTGGGTCTGGGCCAAATCTTAAGTTAGATCTTGTTACCCCACCTGATTTTTTAGAATCATAAGCAAAATAGCCTTGAGCATATAAATCAGTATTATCACCAATAATCTTAATTGTATTCTTATTAGCACCTACTGTACCATCTGAGCCTAAACCATAGAATAATGTTTCTGTAACTTCATCAGCTACTACATTAACATCTTCTTCAACATCTAAAGATAAGTTAGTTACATCATCATTAATCCCAATTGTGAAGTTATCTTTAGCTGCTCCAGTTAAATTATCATACACAGCAATAATTTGAGCAGGAGTAGTATCTTTAGAAGATAATCCATAACGCCCACCAACAACTAATGGCGCATCTTCTTCGCCATAAAAGATTGATTTAACGTCTAAATATAAAGGCTCTCCAGTAGAACCAGCTTCTTTTGTTCTATCTAATACAGCAATTCTTTCTACAGTTTCTGGCAGTTGCTCTAAGAAATATTTAGTACTAAATGGACGATATAAGTGCACAGTAAGCAAACCTACTTTTCGTCCCTGCTGATTCAAATAATCAACAGTTTCTTCAATAGCTTCAGTTACTGAACCCATTGCTACAATAATATCTGTGGCATCTTCAGCACCATAATATACAAATGGAGCATAGTCACGACCAGTTTCTTTAGAAATTTCCTCCATATATTCAGCAACAATATCAGGTAACCTATCATAATATTTGTTCTGAACTTCTTTAGTCTGGAAATATACATCATCATTTTGAGCTGAACCACGAGTTACTGGAGATTCTGGATTTAAGGCATTATCTCTAAAATCCTGCACAGCATCTCTATCCAATAATCTATCATATACCTCATAATCCATCATTTCTACCTTTTGAATTTCATGAGAAGTACGAAACCCATCAAAATAATGAATAAATGGTACTCGTCCTTCAATTGCAGATAGATGAGCAACTCCACCTAAATCCATAACTTCTTGTACAGAACCACTGGCTAGCATTGCACAACCAGTTTGCCGAGCAGCCATTACATCTTGGTGGTCACCAAAGATTGATAATGCTTGAGAAGCTATTGATCTAGCAGCTACATGAACAACACCTGGTAATAATTCACCTGCTATCTTATATAAGTTAGGCACTTTTAACAATAAACCCTGCGATGCTGTATAAGTGGTAGTTAAAGCACCACCTTGCAAAGAACCATGTACTGTGGCAGCAGCTCCTGCTTCTGATTGCATTTCAATAACATTCACTGGCATTCCAAATAAATTCTTCTTTCCTTCTGAAGCCCATAAGTCAACATACTCTGCCATCGGAGATGATGGCGTAATAGGATAAATACCAGCTACTTCTGTAAATGCATAAGATGTATAAGCAGCAGCCTGGTTTCCATCCATAGTTTTCATTTTTTTGGTCATTATATTTCCTCCCGTTTTTATTAAAATCTTTTCCTTTATAAAGTTAATAATGTCCTTAGTATACTAAAACTATAAGCAGTAGTCAAATATCACAATTTTCAAACAATTATGACTTTAATTAGTATATAATTTACTTACAAAAAAACATAAAACTCAGTCCCAACTAAGGAACTGAGTTTTATACTTGAAATTTATACTTCTCTCCGCCCCTCTAAAGCTTTAGATAAAGTAACTTCATCAGCATATTCTAAATCTCCACCAACTGGAAGTCCATGAGCAATTCTAG
>JBNJFD010000180.1:0-3811 GCA_051746525.1 Bacillota bacterium
GACTATAAAGTTGCTGCTGTTAGAATACAGGCCTATGCTAGAGGAGCTAGTGGAAAAGTTGATAAAACTTATTATCTAGCTTTAGATGAGAAAAATCCTGAAATTACTGGCAAACTACCGATGATTAATGTGGAAGATTTAGCCGAATTAAGTGAAACTGATCAGATTGATGAATTAAATAATAATAGTACACCAAGTGATACTCCTCAGCTTGAATTGGAAGTTGATAATCAATTATCAGAAGTTAGTAATGATAATATTATGGTTAGGGGTATTGAATTAAATAAATTATCTAAATATAGAGATATGAGTTTAGCTAACATAATAGAAGAATTTTCTACTAAATCTGGAGCTATTATAGATGACCAAGAGTTTAACGCTATGTATAATCAAGATTTTGAGGTTTCTGAATATAGTACTGGCGAAATAAAAAAAATAAAACCCGATGGAGATTTAAATGATGGGATTTATGTAATAAGAATTACGGCTAAAGATAATGCTGGTAATTATAATGATCAAACTAGTGGTAATTTAACAGGAAATACTTTTCTTTTAAATGTAAACACTGCCTCTCCAACTATTAATAATATAGAATTAAAAGATAGTGATGGTAGAGAAGTTGATGATATTATCAGTAGTGAAGGCGGGAAAATGCAGTTTGATGTTCGAAATTATAAGGAGTTACATTATCAAATCCGACGTCGTGACCAGCGAGGTGAGTCTTGGACAACTAGGTCTAAAGAATATCAAAGCAAAATTGATTATGACAACATTGATCAAAGTTTTGATGACCTTGGTATAACATTAGAAGATGGGACTTATGAAGTGATTATGGTAGCAGATGATATTGAATTGCAAGATCCCGTAATAGAGGCTATTAGCGGGATTAATATTGAAGAAGGAACTAATATTGAAGAAGAAGTCACAACAGCTATTGAAGATGAAATGAGTAATGAAGGTTTAAGGTTAAATGATGCTCGAACTGAAATTAGTGCTTTTAGATTTAAAGTAGATGGCACGCCACCTACTATTGGAGGAATCAAGTATGTTAATCCTAATAATGGGGAAATAGAAGATCCTAATGATGACGGGACTTTTGGTATTTTATATACTGCAACTCCGACTTTTCAAGTTACAATTACTGACCGCTCACCATTAGGAGATTTAGATATAGAGATTGATGATATTTTAGCAGGAATAGTTAAACAGAGGACAGAAACTGTAGACGGAGAAAGGGTTAATACAATTCAATTTACTCCTAATACCCCATTGAGTGATGGAGTTCATAGTATTAAAATTGATGTAGAAGATAAATGGGGCAATCCGCTTGATGAAGGAGATGACCCCTATGAAGAAACTTTTGATAATATATTTGAGACACAAAATGTAGCTAAAGGAATTACATTTAACGTTAATAATGGAGATCGCTTAAGTGTCAAAGAGGCATCAGCAATTGAAATTACCTTACCACAGGATAAGAATTTAGATAAAAGTACTCTTGAAGTAAAGGTAAATGGTAAAACAGTAGTTGAAGGTAAAGATAAAGCTAGTGGGATACAAGATTTTGAAATTATTAGCTTTAATGATTGGGATCGCTTTATTTTGTTTGCTTTACAACCATTACCGCGAGGGAAAAATGAAATTGTTGTAACTGTTGATGATCAACGAGGCAATACAACAGGAAATGATGTTACTTTTACTGCTGATTTGCCGCGAGAAGGATTTGGTTTTGGTCGTTTAGGGAAGTTCATGTTAGAAAAAGCTAAAAAAATGGAAGATGCCCAGGATTAAGAAGAAGGAGGTAATCCGATGCAGAAAAAAATACTGATGATGCTAAGTTTATTAACCCTAGTTGTTTTAGTTTCAGGATGTTTAGTTCAAGATGATTCAAAGACAATGATGGGTTCTGAGGAAAAATCAGAAGTTAAAGAGAAAGCTCGAGAAATCACTAATGATTTTTTTGAATACAATAGTTATGATTCAACTACAGATAATAATTATAGTGCTCAAAACTTAATTGAGTTATTTAGTTCAGATGCAGCGGGAATAAAAATTCTTTCAATGAGTGGCTCTCCTACAGAGAAATCTTTAGATGAGTTAAAAGAAGAGTTGTATGAAAAAGAAACTTTGTTTGAAGCCTTTGAGGCACAATTAGATAATGATAAATTCGAATATAATAGTTATAAATTAACATTTGATTATGAAACTATATTTGTAGATAACGAGATTGAAGAATATACTGCTCATTATAGAGTACAGTTTCAAGTATTTGAAGAAATTAATGGCGAAAAGATTTCAACTCCAGCTGGAGTTCCAGATGGAATCACGGATAATGGTGTAATAACTATTGATTTAGTGAATGAGAATGCTGGTTGGAAAATTGATAAAATGGAAATTAATTTTCAAGAAATTGGGGCTATAAGTTTATAAAGTAAGGGGCCATAGCATGAAACGATCATTAATAATTATACTTGTAATTATGTTTATTCTTCCGACTGTGGGAATAGAAATTAGTGCTGCTAGTTATTATGATTTGAAAATGAATGTTGGAGAGCATACTAGCGATATTAGTAATCAATTATATTTAGAAGAGGAAGAAGAGTTAGGAGCTTATAATTTTGAAACTGAACTAAAAGTAAATAAAGACTATCGTTTCCTTTCAGGAAAAAGTTATGCTGAGGATTGGGAAGTTTATGATTATTTGTTGCGTGTAACTAATGATGAAACTGAATTAGAAGTAGGTGAAACTGATGGAGATAGTGCCTCCTACTTCTTAACTGCAGATTCATTATTGGGATTATCTCTGCAACACAATGATTATAATTTGTGGTATGGGGAAAAAGATGACCATGACTTAAATTTTGGTAGTCAAGGTAGTGGTCTACAGAGATTAGGTTTAAGTTATGATGGCAACAAAAGGAAATTTGGTTATCAATATCAAGAAGATTTGGTAGAAGACCGCCATTATTTTTCCTATGAAGAAAGTTATAAAACTAAAAATTTAGATTTGACTACCGATACTGCTGTAGTGACTACTGAAGAAGACAGCGGTGCAGCAGTGAAAATGGATTTATCATCTTGGTATCAAGGAATCAATTGGCGTGGCAGTGCTTATTATTATGCGCCTGAATGGCAGGAAATTGAAAATGAAATTTTTTCTAGTGGGGAATATGATTTGTCTCTGCAGGCTTATAAAAAATTGAACTCCCGCTATATGTTAGAAAGTGAAGTTAACTATAGTCGAGATAACTTAGATAATAGTCAATCATTTACTAGTCGCGAGTGGGATTTCAATAATACTTTGAGTTATTTTTCTCCTAACTATAATACTTATCAATTAGGATTAGATTACCAAGTTAATAATTACGGTGCCGACCGTATTGATTTAAATCTAAATAGTAGCTTTGATAAATTAGAAGTAGATTTGAATTATCAACAGCAGCGCAATCAAGATATTTATTTGGAAATGGACTATAGTCAGAGGAATTATAATTATTATTTTAAGTATCGTATGAATGAGAGGGAAGAAGAGTGGGATTATGATGCTGAAGTTGAAGCAGATTATAATGTCGAGTTAAGTGATGATTTAGAAAGTGATTCTATTATTAATTTATCTTATTTATATGATGACTACCGGATTAATATCACTCAAGGTCTAGATTATCGCTTATCTTCTCAGCAGACTGTAGAAGGGAAGTTGAGCTTTAATTACTATTTTGATAGTGATGATATTACCCAGAAATTTATCTTTAATTATCACTATGAATTTTAAAAACATCCTACTTAGCTAAATATATTTAGCTAAGTAGGA
>JBNJFD010000181.1:0-3795 GCA_051746525.1 Bacillota bacterium
ATTAATCCATTTATCCTGTTTAGCGTATTCTTGATTAAAGCAGTACAAGATATAAGGAACTAATGAATCAAATCTTTCTCCTTCTGCAAAATTAATATCTTTATTTCTATAAGTTCCAATAATAGTAGGTAGTTTAGCAATTAAATGTACAGCTCGATTTAGATTTTGCTGATAATAATCAACTTCAAAGCAGCCTGGGTCAGCAGCCTGCAGCATTAACACACTAGAACTAAGTACATGCATAGGATGTAAATTATCATCTATAGTGGTAATAGTTTGAGCAATACTGGGGTCAAGTTCTTTATTATTTAACAAATCTGCTGTTAATTCTTTTCTTTCTTCTAATAAAGGTAAATCTCCCTTTAAAAGTAAAAAACATATTTCTTCATAGCTGCCGTATTTAGCTAATTCTTGAACAGGATAACCTCTAAAAGTTAGTAGACCTTGTGTCCCGTCAATATAGCTAATACTTGATTTAGCAACGGGAACTCCTTCTAAACCAGGAAAATAGCCTTTTTCTAATAAAGTAGTAATTAACTGTAGATACTCTTTTTCTAACTTTTGATCTTCTAATTTTGTTAGAGCTTTTTCAATAGTTGGTAACATATTTTTAAATCTCTCCTTTATATGAATAATCTAAATGACAATTTATATATATGTAGTTTAGAGCATATTTATAAATATATTATCATATTTTTTAAGAGATTACAAAAATTCTCCCAACTGACTTCAAGGTCTAATTGACATCTGATATAAGAGAAGATATAATAAAAGCAGTTTGGATTTTGTTAAGAATGATTCACATTTATAAAACAACAGAAAAACAAATAAGTGAGGAGTGAGAAAATGTATGATGTAACTTTGATACCTGGTGATGGAATTGGCCCAGAGATTACAGAAGCAGTTAAAGAGATAATTGCAGCGGCAGGTGTGGAAATTAATTGGGAAACTGTTAATGCTGGTACTAATGTAATGGATGAATATGGGACTCCGCTACCTGAGGAAGTATTAGAATCAGTTGAAAAGAATAAGGTAGCCTTAAAAGGACCAATTACTACTCCAGTGGGGAGTGGATTTAGAAGTGTTAATGTAGCAATTAGACAAAAGTTAGATTTATTTGTTAACTTAAGACCCGCTAGAATTTTGGAAGGGGCACCAACAAAATTTGAGGGATTAGATGTAGTTATCTTTAGAGAAAATACTGAAGGATTATATGCAGGAATTGAACATATGGTTGGAGATGATGCTGCTGAGAGTATTAAAATAATTACTCGTAAAGCATCAGAGAGAATTGTGAAAGCAGCTTTTGACTATGCTCAAGAGAATAATAGAGCTAAAGTAACAGCTGTTCATAAAGCTAATATTTTAAAGTTAAGTGATGGTTTATTTAAAGAAGTTGCTGAAGAAGTAGCTCAAGACTATCCTGATATAGAATTTGACAATAAGATAGTTGATAATATGTGTATGCAGTTAGTACAGTATCCAGAAGATTATGATGTATTAGTAATGCCTAATTTATATGGTGATATTGTATCTGACTTATGTGCAGGATTAATTGGCGGTTTAGGATTAACTCCAGGGGCCAATTTAAATGATGAATTAGCAGTATTTGAAGCAGTGCATGGTTCAGCTCCAGATATTGCAGGAGAGAATAAAGCTAATCCAATGGCTCTATTATTATCTTCTTGTTTAATGTTAGAGCACTTAGGAGAAGGAGAAGCAGCTCAAAATATTGAGACTGCTGTTGAAAAAGTATTAGCAGCAGGTGAAGTGTTAACTGGAGACTTAGGTGGAAATGCCAGCACTGATGAAATTACTCAAGAAATTATTAATAAATTAGATTAAATAGAATAATTGCGGCGTTGTTTTTCTCTTTTATGCTGGTTAATCTGTTCTTGAACCCGGTCTTCTTTGATTTTAGAAGTAATACCAATAATTAAGACTAAAATTATGCTAAAAGAATAAAGCCATAAAAGAGGTTTATTTTGCAGCCAAAAGTTATTAATTAAGTTACTACTAAGAATAGGTTGTGCTATTTTTTGATTAAATCCAGCTAAATAATATCCAAAGTAAACTAAGGTGGTTAAAAATAACCAGAATATTGTTCTGCGATTAATGAATTTCATTTTTAGCCTCCAATTTAAAATATAGTATAGTAGGAGTCGACTTGAATTTTAAGTCGACTCTATTTTATGTTTTATTATATCAATAATTTGGTTATTTCGCAGGTCTAATATAAAAATAAAGATTATTTTGTCGTTTAAGCAGGGAATAATAGCTGCTATAAAGAACAATTATTAATAACTGAGAAAAATTTATTTGAGGAGGGAATTATGTCGCAGACACCAGTTGAAAAAGGTGAGTTAGTAACAATTAAATTAGACAATATAGCCTATGGAGGAGATGCTGTAGGAAGAAAAGATAATTTTACTATTTTTGTGCCGCAGGGTATTCCAGGAGAAGTAGTCAAAATTAAAATTACTACTGTTAAAAAAAGTTATGCTCGAGGGGAGCTAATTTCTGTTATTGAAGAAGCAGAAGAAAGAATTACTCCGGAATGTGAAGTTAGCGCTCAATGCGGCGGCTGCCAAATTGATCATATTAGATATTCAGCGCAGTTAAAATATAAAAAGAAGATGGTAGAAGATGCCTTAACTAGAATAGCTAAGCTAGAAGATGTAGACGTTAATCCAGTTCTAGGAATGGAACATCCGTTTTTGTATCGTAATAAAGCTCAGTTTCCTTTAGATGTTGTAGATGAAGAAGCTGTAATTGGGTTTTATGCAGCAGGCAGCCATGATTTAATAGCGCATCAAGCTTGTCAGATTCAACACCCCGTGATTAATCGGATTGCTAATAAAATGGTGGAACTGATTAATCGGTATGAGTTATCAATTTATAATGAAGAAACGGGCCAAGGTCTGCTTCGTCATTTAGTAGTCAGAGTAGGAGTTTGTACGAATCAAGCACAGTTAATTATAGTGACTAAAGAAGACCAGTTTCCTAAACAGGCAGAGATTATTGAAGAATTAATGTCTGAGATACCAGAATTAGTTAGTGTTTATCAAAATATCAATCCTGAACAGACTAATGTGATTTTAGGTTCAGAAATCAAAAAACTAGCAGGGAAAGATTATATTATAGATTATATTGGCAATATCAAATATCAAATTTCTCCGTTATCATTTTTTCAAGTTAATACTTTACAGACTAAAGTTTTGTATGACCAAGTTGTGAAATATGCTGACTTAACAGGTCAAGAAAAAGTTCTTGATGCCTATTGTGGTTTGGGTTCGATAGCTCTTTATGTAGCTGAGAAAAGTAAAGAAGTTTATGGAATCGAGGTAGTAGAAGAAGCAATTAATTTAGCACAGCAAAATGCTAAATTAAATAATATAGATAACTGCAATTTTGCAGTAGGAAAAGTGCGAGATATACTACCAGAACTAAAAAATAAGTTCAAGCCTGAAGTGGTGATAGTAGATCCACCACGCAAAGGGTGTCATCAACAGGTATTAGAGGATTTTGTTGATTTAGAACCTGAAAAAATAATTTATGTTTCTTGTAAACCGACTAGTCTAGCTCGTGACTTGAAATTTTTGACGAACAATGGTTATCAAGTTGAAGAAGTGCAGCCTGTGGATATGTTCCCACAGACTTATCACGTTGAAACAGTGGTAAAAGCAGTAACCAGTAACAAGTAACAAGTAATCAGTAACCAGTAACAAGTAACAAGTAATCAGAAAAAGCAGTAGAAAGTAGGTAATCAAGGTCACAAGAATGCATATAGCTTGC
>JBNJFD010000182.1:0-3786 GCA_051746525.1 Bacillota bacterium
TCAGCTGATCTTCATCTAAACAATAGCAATCTGATAATTTTGAAAATTGACAATTAGTTAATAATATGTTAAAATATATAATATTGTAATATTTTATTAACAGAAAAATATAAAATTGAGAGTAATAAATTTAAAATTAAAAATTAGCAAATTTATCTAAAGATAAAGACGCAAAGCCTTGGGTCTAAGGAATTATATTCTATGATAGCCTGGCTGCCTGATTTCAGTAATTTATATTACTAAGGGCATAAAATATTATTTATGCAATTAGTATTTTTTTATTAAAAATAGAAAAAAATCCTTTTTTTAAGATTAATTACTATTATTGCGACTGGTGAAGAGTCACAATTGTTTTGGCTAAGCTTAGGGGGCAAGTAGAAAAATGAATAAATCCAAATTAATTATCATTTTATTTCTGATCTTCATTAACATGATATTTATAAATATCTCGGTACAGGCTGAAACTTTTACTCCTCTGCCAGAATTACCTCATAAAAACATATTAACAACCTATCAAGATTCAATCGGCTATATCTGGTTTGGTACCCAGACTGGTCTGATTAGATATGATGGCTATAATTTCAAAACATATAAGCATAATAGTCAGGATGAAGATAGTATTAGTGGTAATGTTGTTCATGCAATTTATGAAGATTCTGATGGTTTTCTGTGGATTGGAACAGAAGGAGGAGGACTTAATCGTTTTGATCGAGAAAAACAATCATTTAAAAAATTTCTTCCTGGACCAGGAAAAAACAATATATCACACAGCATAGTTAGATCAATCACCGAAGATTTAGAAGGTAATATCTGGATTGGTACCTATGGAGGCGGTGTAGATAAATATAATAAAAAAACAAAAGAATTTACTCACTATAAGCATATTAGTAAGAATAAAAATTCAATTAGTGGGAATATAATAAATGTGATATACAGAGATAGTAAAGGAAATATCTGGATTGGTACCGAAGGAAAAGGATTAAACAAATATCTAAAAAATAAGGATGCCTTTAAAAGATATTCGTATTCAAATATTGTGCCAGAAGCAAGTAAAAAATCAGAACTACTTTCAGGAGACACTGTAAATTCAATTCTGGAAGACAGCAGCGGTAATTTATGGATTGGCACCTGGGGTGGTGGCCTAAATAAGTTTAATGAATCCCAGAATACTTTTTATCATTACAGAAAAGAAAATACAGCAGGACTTAACAGTAATATTATAAGATCAATAGCAGAAGATAAAGAAGGAAATTTGTGGTTGGGAACCTGGAATGGAGGAGCTTCCAAATATAATCCACAACAAAATAAATTTACTGGCTATCAGCATAATCTAAATATTGAGGGAACTATTGAAAGTAATACGGTCTGGTCAGTCTTTGTTGATAGGTCTGGAGTTGTCTGGTTGGGAACCTGGGGAGCTGGTATTAATAAGTATGTTTGGTCTAATAATCTTTTTGAACACTATCAATATTCTTCAATAAAAAACAGCCTTAACAATAATAATGTAAGCAGTTTTTGTGAAGATAACAATGGGAATATTTGGATTGGAACTTTAGGTGGGGGTTTAAATAAATTTAATCCTAAGACAAAAGAATTTAAACATTTTACTCATGACCCCCAAAGGGAATCATCACTACCTAATGATATGGTCCGCACTATTTATCAGGATTCAGAAGGAAGAATCTGGATTGGAACCGATGGAGGCCTGGCTTTATACCAAAAAGATGAAAATAAATTCAAAACTTATACACATGATCCAAAGGTAGTAAATAGCCTCAGCGATAATAGAATATATGCTATTCATGAGGATAAATTTGGGAACTTATGGATTGGGACCTGGTCAGGCGGAATAAACAAATTTAATTTTAAAGAAGAAAAGTTTACTACATATAATGTCAGAAACAGCAACTTATCTGCAAATAATGTCTGGGAAATTTATGAGGACAGTAGAGGACTGCTGTGGGTAGGAACTACTTATGGTCTCAACTTATTTAATAGAGGTAACGATCGATTTACTAGATTTACTACCAGTTCAAATGATAAGAGTATTAGTGCCAACTCAATTTCAGATATACTTGAAGACAGCAGAGGTCAATTATGGGTAGCAACTCTTAATGGCGGCTTAAATTTACTTGATAGAAAAAATATGTCTTTTAAACACTTTGCTAGTGCAGATGGCCTAGTTACTGATAATATCAAAGCAATTCTTGAAAGTGATAAGCAAAATCTTTGGTTGAGTTCAAATAAAGGTTTAATGCGCTTTGATCCCAAAAGTATGTCTGTTGATCATTATAATACTAATGATCAGCTGCAGAGTAATGATTTTAATCAAAATGCTAAATTAAAAAGTCAAGCTGGCAAATTATATTTTGGTGGAAATAAGGGCTTTAATGTCTTTGATCCGCAAAAGATAGAGCATAATGATTATAAAGCTCCGGTCGTATTAACTTCCTTAAAACAAAATAGAGAAACAATGGAATTAAATAAAAGTTTAAGCACAATAGATAAGTTAACTTTAGACTGGGAAAATAACTCTTTTGAATTTGAATTTGCTGCGCTTAATTTTATTCAAAATAGTGAGAATGAGTATGCTTATATGCTTGCAGGATTTGATGAAGAATGGAATTATATTGGTCAGAGAAGATTTGGAGAATATACTAACCTGCCATCTGGAACATATACTCTTAAAATAAAAGCAGCTAATAATGATGGGTTCTGGAATAACAAGCCATTTGAATTAAAGCTTGAAGTAGTTCCACCCTTCTGGCAAAAAACCTGGTTTAAACTGCTTATAGTTGTTATTGTTTTGCTCTTAATCTATATTATCTATCGTATAAAAGTAAATGTAATTAAAAAGAAAAATCAAGAACTTGTGGAATTGGTAGAGAAACGGACTCAAAAGATAATTGAAAAAAATAGAGCTCTTGAAAAAATGTCAAGAACAGATAATCTTACTAAGCTTCCCAATAGAAGACACATCTTAGAAAAAATTAAAGAGGAGATTGCACGGCAAAAAAGACATAACAATCCATTCTCTCTAATTATGGGAGATATTGATAATTTCAAAAACTTCAATGATACTTACGGCCATAAAATAGGCGATCAGGTCCTGGAAAAAGTAGGATCATTGATTAAAGAAGTAAAACGAGAAGAAGATTTTGCGGCTAGATGGGGAGGAGAAGAATTTTTAATTCTACTACCTGAGACAAATATTAAAGAAGCTCATCTAACATCCGAGAGAATTCGGAAAGAAATTATGAATATGGAATGTAAAACTGATAATAAACGACTAAAAATAACTATAACTTTTGGCATAACTGAATATGATTTAGATCTTAGTATTGAAGAAAATATTAACCGAGCTGATAAAGCACTTTATCAAGGGAAAAAACAGGGCAGAAATTGTAGTGTGATTTTTGAAGAAGAATCTTAATCGAATAATTATCCCGATAATACGATTATTATTTTAAAATTTCAGGGGAGATGAAATACAGGTGTGATTTAAAGGCTCTGCAGTTTTTGCAGTTTAATAAGAGAAATAGGATATTTTTTAGAGAGCCTCTGATTATGATAATCGGGAGGCTCTTTTCTTATAATCTTTGCCAGATTTTAGATGGACAATGATTTTATTAAAATCACTTCTGTGATATAATCAAAATGAAATTAGCTGATTTATTAAAGGATGGATGATTATATGAAATACATTTATGCTTCAATAGCTGGAATAATTGCTGCTGTAATTGCTGCCTATTTTTCTGCAGTGGTAATTGGAGTTACAAATATTTA
>JBNJFD010000183.1:0-3775 GCA_051746525.1 Bacillota bacterium
AAGATTATATCATAATGAAGGATGGGAAACTTATGATTACAATTATCAAGAATATATGCAAATTGCTAATCAGGATAAGAAAATTCAGTTAATTGAACAAGTTAAAAAGTTAAAAGAATATTTTCCTAAAAAAGATTATTCTTATATGTACCAAAATGATGAACTTGAATTGATTATAGTTAGTCCCAATATAGATAATAGCGATGATCCTCATTATGGAGGATATAGATATATTGGTATGACTAGCGACTATTATTATAAGATTGTATTTAAGTCTTTAGAAGAAATAGCTAAGTTAAATGGGGCAAAAGATTTAGAGGTAAGAAGAAGGAGATTAGAAAAGGGAGAAAAATTAACAAAACAAGACTGGTTTAAAATGAGTGAAGTGATTAAATTCAATAGGGAAAGCAAGCAAAAAAATTACAGTAGAGAAATTTTACCTTTGGCTTATAGAATTTCTCCTGAGCAAGATTTTGTTATCTTATTTCAAGATAGAAATGATAATGACGGCATAGATTGGGGGACTATATTTGAAAAAGAAAAATTGTCAGATATTAAATTCATAACTTACAAGCCTAATTACACGATTATTTACGGTAGTGCAGATGAAGAAAATCCACCTGAAGGAAAGCAAGAAAAATTGGAATTGTGGGGCGGGACGCATCATTGTTATAAATATAGAAAGTCCCCTAAAGAAGATATTTCAATAGCTAAACAATTAATTAGTAATCCAGATGTGGAAACATTTATTAATGGTCACAAAATTGGGCAAAATTTAGAGCGGGAATTAGAGTGGGAAAGTTATTTTGATCAGTGTCAGGATCAGCAAAAATATAGAGAGACTATTGAACTTGAAGATGATATGATTTTGGATTTGAAATATACATATGATTTAAATGGCGGTTTTATAAGTTTATTTAAGAAAACTAGATTTGCTTTTTTAAAGATTGAATATAGATGTATAGAAAAAAAGAACAAAGAAAGAGAATTTAAAGAGTATGATACATTATTAATTAAAGAATTTGATGTTTATAATCAAGATTATGGGATTGCAATTCCTGATGAAGTTGTTGTTAAGGCAGGTTTTCATTCGCAACAAGAAGAAAGCCAAGAGCCGAAGCAAAAGCAGATAGAAGTTGAAAAATACAATCAAAATAAAGCAGAGAATAAAAAAGGAAAACTTTTAATAGATGGTAAACCTGTTACTAGTTTGGGATTAGAGAAAAATGAAAGAGAAATAGAAGATTATATAGTCTGCATAGTTAAAAGCAGTGATGATTATTTAGCTAATTTAGCTCATGAATGGCTCGGTAGCCCACTAAGGTGGAAAGAATTAGAAAAACAACCGGGAACATGTTTTACTGAAGGAGAACAATATACATTACAAAAAGGAACTAAAATTTATGTACCTAAAGAGAAAGTAAGGAAGTATAAGAAAAATTGTAAACACTGCCGCTGGAGTTTAGTTGAAAAAGTAGTGAATTATATCTATGGAGAAATGATGACTAATTTAAAATCTTCATCTGCTGAATTTATAAAAGAAAAGTTAGCCTTCATAGAGCAAGAAAAGACTTGGCGAGATGTTTTGAAGTGGTCTGATAATTTTAAAGAAGTAGGGAAGGAATATTATAAGTGGTATGAGTTGGTGAAAACAAAAGGAGATTGGGACCATAAAGAATATATTTTAGAGAATTACTCAGATTGGAGTTGTGATCTTTTAAAGCAAGAGATGTATCAGTATGATATTTGGTCTAATATTCATTATGGTTATCTTGGTTTAGCAGTTGGATTTAAAAAGTGGGAATTATTAAGTGGGGCTGGTGTTGCTCAGGCCAAGCAAGGATTTGATAATGTGCCAGAGGGATATTTAAGAAGAAGATTTGAAAAAATAGGAGATGCTGATTTTTTAGCTGCTTTAGATGATCCTAAAGATCAGGCGAGTATAGAAATTGGTTTTGAATTGTGGGAGAATCATGGAGAAGATTTAAACAAAGAACATCTTATAGAGGCTATTAGAAACAGTAAGGCAGGTGAATTAGCCAAAAAATCATGCAGTAGCGGGTAAATCATATTAGTTAGGCAGGGGGCAAAACTAATAATGAAAAGTAGAAGTTTAATCTTAATTTCAATATGTATTCTGCTATTATTAAGCGGCTGTAGTTCAACTCCACCAAGTGATAAAATTTTGATTAATAATTTCAGGGACAATAAAAGTGATTTTAAGAAGTTAATTACAATGTTTAAAGAAGATAAAAAATTGGAATATGTTTCTTTAAATATGATTTCTCCTATGGAGGCAATAGGAGAAAAGAGAAAAAAAGAGTATCAAGATTTATTAAAAAAACTCAAGGTGAAACAGATAAAATCTTATAACAAACAGCAAAGTATTTCCTTGACTGCTTATTCTGTTGGTCTTAGTGTTACAGGAGCAGCGAAAGGTTATAAGTATTGGGAAGAATCAGTTCCTTCTCATTTAGATGTAGTAAAAAATTTGGACAAAGCTTATCAGAAAGAGCGAGCTAAAGATAAACCGCTAGCTTTTTATAAATTGCGTCATATAGAAGGAAATTGGTATTTGTCTTATAGTGTGGATGACTAATTTGAAGGAGTGAAAATAAATGAAAAAGACTAAAGAAGTATATGCTCAAGGGTCAAGTGAATATGAGTTTAGAAAAGATACTGAAGGAAATTTGTTGATTACTTATTACAACGGAGAATCAAAATCTAAAACTGTATGTATTGAAGGATTTAAAGAAGGAGATTATGGCTTGTGGATTGAAAAAGAGCCTCCTTATTATATAGAAAATGGGCAAATAGTAAGTACTGCTACTGGTACTAAAGCTGGAATTAACGAGGTCTTAGCCTTAAAAGAGAACAAGTTTTTAAAAGAGGAAAAGCGCATTAAGAATGATTTTTTATGGATTCATGACCAAGAGGTAATAGTCTTTCCTCAGGATAAAAAAGCAGGTGGGCCAAAAACTAAAGAGCAGAGTGAAACTGATAGTAGCCAATCAGCAGCAAAAGGTAACCGCGAGCCAACTGCTAGTGGTAATAATAGCGGGACAGAAACGGGGCAGGAGAAAAATAGCCAACAAACGGCAACTAAAGATAGTTCCAAGGAAGGAAAGAAACTGTATATCTGCGCAGGAGCAGAATTAAAATGTAGTTTTGGCGATCAAAATAGCAACTTACAAGTAGTGTCTGCTCATAACGCTAAAGTTTGTGGCAATTTAATAGCTAATATAATGGATTATCAGCCACTGACTAATATTATGCCTTTTGGTAAATGTCAAACTACAAATAATCCCGAAGTAGCTTCTGCTACTGCAGCTAATCATGGGAATTTAACTCCGCAACCTTGTATTCCTAATATTCCAGCTCCTTGGGCCAAGGTAAAAAAAGATGTCAAAGTCGGAAACCAGCCTGCTCTATTAGAAGGCTCAAAGTTAACTTGTGCTTATGGCGGCCAAATTGAAATAGTTGATCCCGGGCAGAGTATTCTTAAAGAGTAACTACCGTCGCCATGAGGCGATTTTTTCTTTTTAACTATTTTTTGTTTTTCACTCACAAAATTTTCACAAATCAATTTTACAATAATTATTAAATCAGAACTAAGGTTAATTTATATATCTAAAAAAAGGAAAATTGATAGTTGAATAGAATAATGTAAAAGGGTATTAATCACAAGCACTTTAAAGGAGGAATATTAAATGGAGAAAAATCAAATAAATGCCAGAGTGCAGGAAAAAGCAGCAGTAGTAGAGGAAATTAAAGA
>JBNJFD010000184.1:0-3772 GCA_051746525.1 Bacillota bacterium
TCTTGCAATTTTCTTACCATAAACATGCAATTTAGCATTAGCTAAATTTAATACTTCTTCCGTACCTTTTACCACAGCTTCTCCCTGTTCTCCAGTTCCTAAAACATTTCTCATTACTGCTGGATTAACTAATTCAGTATTCCCTAGGGGCAGATTAGCAATTGCTCGAATGTGATTTTCAAATTGAGAAGTCACACATCCTTCAATAGAATAATGACCTGAGTTATGAGGTCGAGGAGCAATTTCATTAATTAAAACTCTGTTATCTGCGGTAACAAACATTTCAATACAAAAAATACCTACAGCTGAAAAAACATCACTTACTGCAGCACCTAATTCTAAAGCATCTTCTTCTACGCTTTTAGAAATTTCAGCTGGAACTTGCGTTTCGATTAAAATACTCTCTTGATGATTATTTTCTCCAATTGGATAAGTAATTGACTCTCCATTTAAACCTCTACAAATCAATACTGATATTTCTTTCTTAAAAGGTACAAATTTTTCAGCCATTAATAAATTTTCTCCAGCTCCTAATTCTTGATAAGCAGTTTTAATATCACTTTCTGCTGCAATTAAAGCATTCCCTTTACCATCATAACCTCCCGTACAGCTTTTTAGCATAATTGGATAATCAAATTTTTCAACAGCTTTCTTAATATCTGATTCCTGCTCTACTTTAACATATTCTGGAACGGGCAAACCATGCTTTTTAAGCAGTTCTTTTTGATTGTATTTATTTTGAATAATTTCTAAACTTTTAGGAGTAGGATAAATATCATAACCTTCTGCTTCTAAATCTTTTAAAATTTCTACGCCAATATGTTCAAATTCATAAGTAAGTACGTCTGCCTTTTGAGCTAATTTCTCTAAAGCAGAACGGTCATCAAAATCTGCTACTATATGTTCATCTGCAATACTATGGGCAGGACAGTGTTCTGTAGGGTCTAAAATAATAACTTCAAAATCCATTTTCTTAGCCTCTAAAATCATCATTTTCCCCAATTGACCACCGCCAATAATACCAATCTTTTGTTTTAACAAATCCACAGGAATTCCTCCTTTGTTTAACAAAAATATCTACAGTTTTTATTGTTTTATTTATTGTCCATTATCAATTGCTTTATTATTGACTGTTTTTTAACTCTCAACTCTCAACTCTCAATTATCAATTATCAATTGCTTTAGTTCCTATATCAGTCCGATAATGAGCTCCTTCAAAATCAATTTTTCCAATTCCTTGATAGGCTTTATTAATTGTAGCTTCGTATCCTAATCCTAAGGCTGTTACACCTAATACTCTTCCTCCGTCTGTTACTAATTTATTATCTTTTAAAGTTGTACCTGCTTGAAATACAGTAATATCTTCATCGGTTTCAGCTTGTTCAATTCCTGTTATTTCTTTTCCTTTTTCATATTCTATAGGATATCCTCCTGAAGCCATAATTACACAGACTGCTGTCCTATCTTTCCATTTAATACTTAAGTCTGCTAAATCATTATTAATTACTGCTTGGGCTACCTCAACTAAGTCTGTTTCTAATAAGGGTAATACCACTTGTGCTTCAGGGTCACCAAAGCGAACATTGTATTCTAAAACTTTAGGTACTCCTTCTTCAATCATTAAACCGCAATAAATAACACCTTTATAATTAATCCCTTCTTGTTGTAATGCTTCTAATGTTGTTTCTAATATGTTTTCTTTGACATAAGTCATCATTTCTTCGTCTACTATTGGTGCTGGTGCATAAGCACCCATTCCTCCTGTATTTGGACCTTCATCATTATCATAAGCTTGTTTATGGTCTTGAGAAGCTACCATGGGCACAATAGTATCTCCATCTGTAAAAGCTAATACTGTTGCTTCTTCACCTGCTAAAAATTCTTCTACTACAATTCTCGTGCCTGCTTCACCAAATTTTTCATCTACCATAATAGTTTCTACTGCCTCTATAGCTTCCACAGTTGTTTCTGCTACAATCACACCTTTACCTGCTGCTAAACCTTCCGCTTTAACTACAATTGGAGCTCCTTCTTGTTTTATATATTCAATAGCCTTTGCAGAATCAGTAAAGGTCTCATATTTAGCCGTTGGAATATCATATTTTTTCATCAGATTTTTAGAAAAAACTTTACTTCCCTCTAATTGTGCTGCTTCTTGATTAGGGCCAAACACTGCTAATCCTTCTGCTTTAAATCTATCAACAATTCCTTCTACTAAAGGCGCTTCTGGCCCCACAAAAGTTAAATCAATATCCTTTTCTTTAGCAAATTTGATTAAACCATCAATATCCGTATCTGCAATATCAACATTCGTTGCTAACTCTCTAGTGCCTGCATTACCAGGTGCTGCAAATAGTTCTTCAACTTCATTATTCTGCTTTAATTTCCAAGTTAACGTATGTTCCCTTCCTCCACTACCTACTACTAAAATCTTCATATTTATTTTATCCCCCCGCTGTATTAAATAATATCTATCTACTACTTCACCTTATATACAAAAAAACCCAGACAGGCAGATTCTACTACAACTAAGAGTAGAACCTCCCCGCCTGGGCTTTTATCCCTTCGGTGTTTACTGTACCGCTTGGACAAAGGTAATTGAAAATTGACTTTTAGCCCTAGGTACACTTCCCTCATAGTCAGGTAGTTTAAGGCTACCTGGTAGAAACTTGTGAGCCCTATTCTCACTATTATATGAGGTGCTATTTAGCTTTTCTTAATCATAATATTAACAGATTAAAAATAAGTAGTCAATAAAAAAATGAACATTATCTACTTCTATATTTCAATTATTCATACTCTTTAATTGTTTCAATAACTTCTTCTTTTGTTTCTGCTTCCAATAAAGATTCTCTAAACTCATCTTGTCTAACATTTTTAGTTAATTGAGATACTAACTTTAAATATTCAGGCGAATGCCCTTTATAATCTGCTACCATAAAGAACAAATGAACAGGTTTCCCATCCCGACTATTAAATTCGATTCCTTGTTCAGATCTTCCAAATACTAAAGCTAACTCATTAACAACTTCACTCTTACCATGAGGAATAGCAACTCCTCTACCTAATCCAGTTGTACCTTCTTGTTCTCGCTCTAAAAGAGTTTGATAAAATTCTGATTTAGAAGTAATCCTATCTTCTTCTTTCATTAATTCCACCATTTCTTTTAAAACCTCTTCTCTGTTTTCACCTTTTAAATCTAATTCAATTAATTCTTTAGTTAATGCACTACTAATTTTCATTCAAATCCCCCCTGCTACATATAATTATACAAATAAATTTAGTAGAAAACAATTTATTCAACCCAGTTTTTTCCTAAAAATAATAAAAAATCGCCCCCCTCAGATAACATTAAAAAGTCATCCAGGCGGGCGATCAATTATATCAAGTCATGTTCCCTCATGGTTAATCCCATAAATCCGCCAGTCACACAACTCTTAAATTTTCACTAGAACTCTGCGCGTCTTAAAAACTACAACACCCTAGGATATAGCTCTATTTATTAAATAATTGATTTAAAACCATTGTCTGCTTTCTCTTTGGCCCTACAGACAAAATATCTAGCTTAACTCCAGTTAATTCACAAATTCTATCTACATACTGCTTAGCATTAGCAGGTAAGTCTTCGTAATCAGTAATTCCTGTCGTATCTTCCTGCCAACCAGGTAATGTTTCGTATACTGGCTCACAATTAACTAATACTTTTTCTTTAGTTGGAAATTCTGTAATTACTTCACCTTGATATTCATAACCAGTACAAATTTTAATCTGG
>JBNJFD010000185.1:0-3739 GCA_051746525.1 Bacillota bacterium
AAAAAAGCATCATCTTTTTCTCCACTTTTATAAAAAGTATTTTCAGCATGCGTCTTAGCTCCATCAAAAGCAAGATCTTGACCTACTAATATAATCGGACCACCTCCTAATTTCACTGCAAAATCAATAGCAGTTGAAGAAACTGAACCATCCGTTTTAAGTCGTCCTTTATCAATTTTCTTATCTAATTCATTCAAGCTCATATCGCCCTCAGACAAAGCAATGATTTTGGGGCCAGAATAATTTTTGACTATTTTATAATGACTCCCTAATGAATATACTAATGGTATTTTTAAAGCACTATATTTTTTAAAAATTTTATTATAAGTATTAATATCAGATTCAATTGTCACTATAAAATCAGGTTCAATATTTTCTGCTAATAAAGAGGATATTGCTGTATCTACTGCAACTATAACTCCTTTATCTCCCACTTTTTTTAATTGTTCAATATTCTTATCTAATGACGGTCCCGCTGAAATAACAAATATAGGGTGTCTACTAAATAAGCCCCTTAATTCTTTAACCCCTAAACTATTTAAAGCAAATTCAAGATTTCGATTAATATTTTTTTTGATTTGCTTCTTTTGTTGTTTATTATTATTTTGATCAATCCATATTTTTTCTAATATATCACGAAAAAACTGAAATTTATTAGGAATTGCTCTTATAAATTGTCTTTTATAAATTAACTTTTGTTTAGTTTTACTTACTAATAATTTCTGTACTTCATTTACTAGTTTTTGAGAATCTGTAGTTAATATTATATCTACTCTATCATCTGATAAAATATCCTTTAGGTCTTTATTTTTCAATGCTAATTTAAAAATATCAGGACTACTTATTATTATTTTTAACCTTTGCTTATTAGTCAATTTAGATAATATTTCTTCAGCATAATACCCCAATCCAAAACCAATCAAAATTATATCTTCACTATTAGATATATCATAGCTATTAATATATTTTTGGGCTTCTTGTTTAGGCCTATATTTACTATGCAAATATATTTTTTTACCATTTTTTAGTTCAATCTGAATAGTTAAATTATTTTTTGGAGTATTAACTATTTCAAATTGTCTTGTACATTCCACTTGCTTAATTATATCTTGCTGTTGTATAGTTAATTTTTTCAAATTCTGTTTATAGAGATCAAGCATTATCTTCACCTCAAATATTTACTAATTATTTAATATAAATTTTGATCTTTTATTTTCTACTTAGCTTACCAATCTTCATTAGCTTGATAGTAATCTTCTTTTTGACCAATATCAATCCAATATTCTCTAATTGGAAAACTTCCTACTTTTCTATTATCTTCTAAAACAATATTAATCAAATCAGTGATGTCAAAAAATTCATTTTCAGGAATATATTTAATCATTTCAGGATTGAGACAATAAATTCCCGCATTAATAAAATGATAATACGTCGGTTTTTCCTCTAATTTATTAACTTCAATTCCATCAATATCTACTACTCCATACGGCAATTGATATTTATGTCTCCTCGTAGCTAATGTTAAATCAAAACCATTATTCTTATGAAATGACATAAAACTATTAAAATTAACTTTAGTTAATATATCACCATTCATTAAGAAAAAAGGCTCACCATTTAATTTATCTTCTGCTAATTTTAATGCTCCAACTGTACCTAAGCGTTTTTCTTCACGAATATAATCAATATTAACACCAAATTCGCTACCATCACCAAAATACTTTTCAATTTTTTCGCTTTTGTAATTAATAGAAATTAAAATATTTTGATAACCATACTCTTTAAATTGGTTAATTATTATTTCTAAAATAGGTTTATTACCTACTTTAAGCATTGGCTTAGGAGTATCTTCAGTTAATGGTCTTAATCTTGTCCCTAAACCTCCCGCCATCAATACTACATAATTATCTTTAATTTCTGTTTCAAAAATATCATCTACTACTACTAAATCAGCAACTCTTCCTTGAGGATCTAAAAGAGGAATTTGATGAATCATTCTATTGTTTTGAAAAGTTCTTTTGATTTCTTCAATTGATGAATTATTATATAAAGCCACATAATCTTCATTCATGATTTTTTCAACTGATGTTTCAAAATCCATATTATTCAAAATGCCCCTGCGAATATCGCCATCGGTAACAGTTCCTAATAGTTTGTTGTTTTTATTTACAACTAAAGCAATTTGTTTTTTACCAGAATCAATTATTTCAATTGTTTCCTTAATTGTATTTTCAGGCGTTACCAATATTTTTGTAAGTTGATCTTTATTCATCAATTTCACCTCTTTTTTTTATTACTTGTCCTGGATTACCTACGACTACAGAATTATTGGGGATATCATTAATCACAACTGCCCCTGCACCAATCAAACAATTCTCCCCAATTTTAATATGCTGAATAATAGTTGCTCCTGTACCTAAATGAGTATTATTACCTATTGTAGCTCCCCCTGAAATTTTCACACCTGGGCCAACATGAACATTATTTTTTATCACAGTATCATGCTCTATAATAGACCCAGTATTAATAATATTATTATCTCCTATAACTACTTCAGGATTAATAATTGCACCGGCCATAATGGTATTAGCTGTACCCAGCTTCAAACTTTTGGCAAGTGTTGTGTTTGGATGAATAACATTTATAAAATCATATCCTAATTCTTTTATTTTATCATACAATTTTTTTCTCAACTTATTATCACCAGTACTACCAATAGCAATTAAAGCTGAAGAGGCTTGTCCTTGCTTAAGAATCTCTTCTAAATCACTATCAGTACCAATAATAGGGACCTGTAACACTTTATTACCAATATTCTGATGATCTTTATCTATTAAGCCAACTAAATTATAATTTTCATTTTGTTGAATAATATCAATTACTACTTTACAGTGACCACCTGCTCCTATCAAAACAATATTTTTCATATTAATCTTCCTTGAATTGCATTATTTTATCAATTACTGTTTTAATTTCTTCTTCTTTAATCCCTACACTACATGGCAAATTAATGCCTTGCTTCCATAATTGATTAGCTACTTTTATATCCGCTTCACATTCTTCATACATCGGCATAGTATGAATTGGTTTCCAAAATGGTCTCGCACCAACTCCTACTTCATTTAAGCTTTTATATAACTCTTTAGAATATATTCCATATTTATTTTTATCAATCAATACAGTATATAGCCAACAGCAATTATAAGCCCAATCTTCTTCGGGATTAATAGTAATGCCATCTACTTCACTGAAAGCTTCATTATATTGCTGGGCTATATTTCTCTTAGCTGCAATAAACTCTTCTATATGTTTCAATTGAGCTAACCCCATCGCAGCTTGGATATTAGTCAAACGATAATTGTAACCTACTTCGTTATGAATATAATTTTGCGGGTCATCTTTTGCCTGGGTAGAAAGATATTTTACATAATCAGCATAGTCTTTATTATCAGTAACTAACATCCCTCCTCCTCCAGTAGTAATTAATTTATTACCATTAAAAGAAAAACAACCAATATCACCTAAAGAACCTACTTTTTTTTCTTTATATTTAGAACCCAAAGCCTCTGTTGCATCTTCTATTACTTTAATATCATATTCTTCACAAATATCTAAAATCGGATCTATATCAGCTGGGTGCCCATATAAATGTACAACAATTACTGCTTTAGGTTTTTCATCCCTTGCTATTAATTCTTTAATTTTAGCTACAGTCTTCTGCGGATCAATATTATAGCTA
>JBNJFD010000186.1:0-3723 GCA_051746525.1 Bacillota bacterium
TACGCGGCCTGATTGTATTAGCCGTGAGTATGCTGCTGCTATTGCTGATTTAGTAGCAGATAAAGCCCCAGAGACCAATATCAATTTGGAATTAGGGCTGCAGAGTGTTAATTGTCATACTTTAAAAAATATTAATCGTGGTCATACTTTAGCAGAATTTATTGATACTGTAAATATTGCTCAGGAATATGATTTTGATGTAGGAGTACATTTGATTTTAAATTTACCTGGTGATGATGTTTTAGATGTAATTGAAAGTGCTAAAGTTGTCTCGGCTTTAGGAGTGGATAATGTTAAATTACATGCTTTGTATATTAGAGAAGATACGGAATTAGGACGTCAATATCAAAATAATGAATTAGAAATGATATCATTAGGGGAATATATAGAACGAGTGATCACTTTTTTAGAGCATTTAGATCCAGAAATAGGTGTGCAGAGATTATTAGGTAAGGCTCCGCAAGAAGGGACTTTATTTGTTAATTGGGGTTATAATTATAGTGAAGTTAATAATCTTATTCTGCAGGAAATGGAAGACAGAGATAGTCAGCAGGGAGATAAATTTGATTATTTAGATGGTAAAGCACTAAGCAAATTTGAATAAATATTAGGCTAAAAGGCGCGGGTTAAATACCAGAACTAATCAGATTTGTTTACTACTGATCAATTAATAATAGAAATTATCATTGATAACGCAGCAATTAAATTAATTATAACAAATAATATTTTTAGATTTTTAGGTTTGCTTTTAACAGCTATTTTACTTCCAATTAGTCCCCCGATTACTGCTGCTATAACTAGGGGGATAGCTAGTTGGAGATTGATATTCCCGTGTAAGCCATGCCCTATGAATCCCATTAGAGCTGTAACTGCGATCATAGCTGAAGAAGTTCCTACAGCTACTTCAATGGGGACTCCACAGACTAAAACCATAAGTGGTATTTTGAAAGATCCGCCTGAAATACCAATTGCTCCGGCTAAAAAGCCTACTGCAGAAGTAATAGGTATAGCAAGCCATAGATTAACAACATAATTATAGTCTCCAAAGTTTCTTTCCCAATACCCAAATTTGTTATTCTTTATTTTGTGATTTTTGACAGGAACAAGCATAAAAATGGAAACTAAAATTAACGAAATAGCAAACATTAGTTTTAAAATATAACTCTCAAAACTTCCTGCTGTATAGCCACCAATAAAAGCCATTATATCTGTTGCAGGATCAAGTATAAGGGCTAATTTCCAATCAACTTTTTGATTCTGATTAAAGACCAACATCGAAATAGTTGCTGTTGTAATCATTATTAGTTGGGAAGTAGTTGCTGCATGATGCATTGAAATTCCTGCTAATACCATAGCTAATATGTAAAAATTACCGCCACCTTTGCCGACCATAGCCATTAAGATTGCTATGGTTAAAATTACAAGACTTAGAATAAGTGTACTTTCGATTTTAAATCCCTCCTGTTTGAATATGTTATTAGGAACTTTGCTAAATAAATCATAGCAAAGTTATAATCATATGTCAAAAACTATAATCTATTTTCATCTATTAAATAAGAGATTAATAATTAAATAAATTTAGTAAAATATAGCATGAAATAAAAATTTGACAAAGTGGTTAAATTTAATATAACATATAAATGAATATAAATATGTTTATCTAACTTATAAGTTTACAATCATAATAAGGAGGAAGATAATATGGAGCAAAACCGAGACAAAGCAGAAGGATTAGGATTTTTTGAAAGATATTTAACTATTTGGGTAGCAGTTTGTATTGTGACTGGGATTATAATTGGACGATTTTTGCCTGCTATTCCAGAAACATTAAGCCAATTTGAATATGCCCAAGTTTCAATTCCAGTAGCAATTTTGATTTGGTTTATGATCTATCCGATGATGGTGCAGATTGATTTTAGTAGTATTTTAGAAGCAGGTAAAAAGCCAAAAGGATTAGGTCTAACTTTAACTATTAATTGGTTAATTAAGCCGTTTACGATGGCCTTTTTTGCTTGGTTATTCTTAAAAAATATTTTTGGGGCTTTTATTAGTCCAGAATTAGCAGATCAATATATAGCAGGAGCAATTTTACTAGGAGCAGCACCATGTACTGCTATGGTTTTTGTATGGAGTTATCTTACTGATGGAGATGCTAACTATACTTTAATTCAAGTAGCAGTTAATGATCTAGTGTTAGTATTTGCTTATGCTCCATTGGTAATGCTGTTATTAGGGGTTACAGATTTTTCTGTGCCATATGATACAGTATTATTGTCGGTAGTACTATATATTCTGATACCTTTAATTGCAGGTTATGTTTCGAGAAAATATATTATCCAGAAAAAAGGAATAGAGTGGTTAGAAAATGTTTATCTTAAGAAATTAGATAAATTCACAATTATTGGGTTATTATTAACCTTAGTTATTTTATTTTCTTTTCAGGGGGATATAATTTTAAATAATCCGCTAGATATTTTATTAATTGCGGTTCCGCTTACAATTCAAACTTTTGTTATATTTATCTTAGGATACGGGGGAGCTAAACTTCTTGATTTAGAACATCCAGTAGCAGCTCCAGCTAGTATGATAGGAGCTAGTAACTTTTTCGAATTAGCTGTAGCAACAGCAATTTCTATTTTTGGTTTAAGGTCAGGGGCTGCTTTAGCTACAGTTGTAGGAGTATTAGTAGAAGTCCCAGTAATGTTAGGGTTAGTTGCGATTGCTAATCGTACAAAGAGTTGGTTTGAAGAAGAAATGATTTTATTTAATCAACAACAGGAGGAGGGATAATCATGGAAGATTTTTTAGAAGCAATTTATCAAAATAGAAACAATGCTAAAACCTATGAAACTAAAAAATATGTTTCTTTTAAGCAATTAAAAGATTGTGGATATAATAAAGAAGAGATTTTTAATCATATAACTGATGCTAGTGAAAAAGATTTAATTGATGATGGTAATGATATTTATGATGAGAAACGGGTGGCATTAAGTTCTAAAGGAGAATTTTATGTTGAAAATATCATTTAAGTTAAAGAAACAGTCCCTATTATAGGGACTGTTTTGATTATAGAGATTATCTTGACATAAATAATGAATTAATTTAAGATTAAAGTAAATGATTTATAAAAAGTGAGGAAAAACAATGAATAATAAAATTCAAAAAACAGCTGATATTTTAAAGTCATTATCTGATGCGAGAAGATTACAAATTGTTAATTTATTGAGCTATGGGAAAATGTGTGTCTGTGATTTAACAGAAAATATAGATGCGAGTCAACCTAATATTTCTCATCATTTAAAAGTTTTAAAAAATGCTGGTTTAATTCAATCTGAAAAGCAAGGGAAATGGGTGTATTATGAATTGAATCAGGAAAAATTGGGAAAATTACAGGAAGAGTTAAACTTTATTATTAATGAACAAGCGGAAGATAAGAAGATAAAAATTGCTAAGTGTAAAAATCAAAATTGAATAATATTATAAATTAGATGCCTTTGTAGTTAGGCATCTTTTATTATTTTTTGACTAAAAATATAAAAGAAGAGGCGATTTGTTGCAAATATAAGTATATAAGCAATTAATTATATAAATTCTGTTTTCACCTTGACAAAAGGGAGTGAGATGCATATAATTATATTAGCAATTAATTATATAGTTAAATAATTAATTAGTTATTAACAGCAAGAAAAGTTTAAGAATATAATTAAGAGAGGTTGGATAATA
>JBNJFD010000187.1:0-3721 GCA_051746525.1 Bacillota bacterium
GATTAATACTGTAGACAAACAGGTAGAGATTGCTAAAAGAAAAGCAGGTTTAAGACCGGACGAAGATGTAGATTTAATGCGCTTTAAAGTAACGAGGTACAGCTAGGAATAGTTGATAATTGAGAGTTGAGAGTTGAGAGTTGAAGTCAAAAGCAAGTTAAAAGCAAGTTAAGGGCAAGATGCGGTTTTGTTATAGGGACTTGGCAATGGCAAGTCTAAAAATTATAAATAGTTGAAATGATTTAATTGCTTTATATGCTCTTGACTATAACTATCAACTATAAACTATAAACTATAAACTATCAACTATATTATTGGGGGGGTTACTATGCAGGAAGCAGATTTTTATGAACAATATGAAGATAAAGTTAGATGTTTGCTGTGTCCTCATTATTGTGAGTTAGAATCTGGTCAGACTGGTTTATGTCAGGTCAGAAAAGCAGAAGACAATAAATTATGGGCTACTAGTTATGCGCAGGTGTCTTCTATTGCTGAAGATCCTATTGAGAAAAAACCGCTCTATCAATTTCATCCTAAAAGTTCAATCCTATCTTTGGGAAGTATTGGTTGTAATTTAAGTTGTCAATTTTGTCAAAATTATCAGATAGCTCAGGAGTTGAATGTACCTACTAGAGAATTAAAGCCACAAGAAGCTATTGATTTAGCTAAGGAGAAGGATTCATTTGGGATTGCTTATACTTATTCAGAGCCATTAGTGTGGTATGAATATGTATTAGAGACGGCTAAGTTGGCCCAGCAGGAAGGTTTGAAAAATGTATTAGTTACTAATGGAATGATTAATTCTGCTCCCTTAAAAGAATTACTTCCCTATATTGATGCGGTTAATTTAGATATTAAAGCTTTTACTACAGAATTCTATGAGCAGATTTGTAGTGGGGATTTAGAAACTGCTAAGCAGAGTGCGGAATTGATATATGAATCAGGAACTCATTTAGAATTAACTACTTTAATTATTCCTGGTTTAAATGATGCCCCAGCGGAGATTAAAAATTTAGTAGACTGGATTGCTAGTTTAAGTTCGGATATTCCGCTGCATTTATCACGCTATTTCCCCCGTTATAAACTAGACAAACCTGCTACACCTAGGGAAACTTTAGAACAAACTAAAGATATAGCTGAAGAAAAATTATCTAATGTGTATTTAGGGAATATATAAATAAAGGGCAGTAAAAGTAGTGCTGCTAAAGAGCTATTTTTAAAAAGGCCAACCTAGGAAAGAGAATAGAAAAGTGGTGAGACTTGCTTGATAAGTGGCCTGAAAAATAATAGATGATAATAGTGAATCAGTCTTATGATATAGGTAAGTACTAATGAAGGCTACAATTAAATGAATAATAATTATTTCTGTTTTAAAATTTAGGTGGACTAAAGCATAAAAGGATAATTCTAAAATAAAGGCAATCAAATAACCATGTTTCTTTTTTAACTGAGTAAAGATAAAACCTCTAAAAAATACTTCTTTACTCAAGGCAGGAATTAAACAGAAAACAAATATAATTATAAAATAAAGCAAACTAATCATTAGATCTTCTAAATTATTAATATTTATTAAAGTATTTAAATCTTTTAAATAAAAATGGCAGAGGATACTTCCTAATAATAGCGGGCAGCTGACAATAACTCCTAATTTAAGATTGCTAAAAAAGTTTTTTATTGTTAGTCCTAAATTTTTAAAAGAGAGACTATAAACCATTGTAGCCCAATATAAGAAAAAAGCAAGGAATAAACTGCGTCCAACAATTTTGAAGGATATTAAATAAAAGTTATCTAGAAGCGGCAAATCAAAAGCTACATTTTGTTCTAAAAATAAAATTAAAAAATTAAATAGATACCATAATAATTGAAATTTTATAATATCTAGCCAAATTGTAGGTTTTTGTTTACTAATTTCATTATTAGTTATAGTTTCTTCTGCCATTCTTCTATCCTCCCTAGGTAAGCCTAAGCTCAAATTTGAATTATAAACGTATATATTTATCTATTCTTGTTGTGTAATATTTTTCCTGCCTGCAGTTGATAGTAATTTTACTAATTGCTAATCACTCAAATCTTTGTTAAAATAGCTATAACTAGAATTGTTTTGAGGAGGAGTTAGAAGATGAGAAGTGATAAAGTGACAACTAAAGGAGAAAATGCACCACAGAGATCATTATTTAAAGCGTTAGGATTAACCGATAAGGAATTAGAACAACCATTAATTGGAGTTTGTAATTCATTCAGTGAATTAATTCCAGGACATGTTCATTTAAATACTATTGCTGAAGCTGCAAAGGCTGGAGTTAGAATGGCTGGAGGAACACCTTTGGAATTTGGTTCAATAGGTGTTTGTGATGGTATTGCAATGGGACATCAAGGAATGAAATATTCTTTAGCTAGCCGAGAATTAATTGCCGATTCGGTAGAAACTGTTGCTAAAGGTCATGCCTTAGATGGATTAGTATTAATCCCTAATTGTGATAAGATTGTACCAGGAATGTTGATGGCAGCAGCTAGGTTGGATATTCCAACAGTTGTTGTGAGTGGAGGGCCAATGTTAGCTGGTCAGTATCAAGGTGAAAATATTGATTTAAAAGATGTATTTGAAGGTGTAGCAGCTGAAAATGCAGGGAAAATATCTAGCTGTGAATTACAAGAGATTGAAAACAGTGCCTGCCCCGGCTGTGGATCCTGTTCAGGAATGTTTACAGCTAATTCGATGAACTGCTTAACAGAAGTATTAGGTTTAGGTCTGCCGGGGAATGGAACAATTCCTGCTGTAGATGCTGGTCGTAAAAGATTAGCTAAAGAAGCAGGGATGAGTATTATTAAAGCTGTAGAAGAGGATATTTGTCCCTCTGATATTTTAACTGTAGAAGCTTTTGAAAATGCTTTGAAAGTTGATATGGCTCTTGGATGTTCTACTAATACAACTTTACATTTGCCTGCTATTGCTCATGAAGCGGGAATTGATATTGATTTAAAAGTTATTAATCAATTAAAAGAAGAAGTACCTCATTTGTGCAGTTTAAGTCCGGCAGGAAAACATCATATTCAAGATGTAGAGAGAGCTGGGGGTATTTCTGCTGTAATGAAAGTATTAAGTGCTGAAGGTGTATTATTTGAAGATATACCTACTGTTACAGGAGAAACAGTAGCAGAAAAACTAGAGGGTGTTCAAGTCTTTGATAATGATGTAATTAGAGACTTTGCTAATGCTTATCATCAAACTGGTGGATTAGCTTATTTAGAAGGAAATATTGCTCAAGATGGAGCAGTAGTTAAACAGGCTGCTGTAGCGGATGAAATGTTAGTTCATCAAGGTCCTGCCCGCATCTTTGAGTCTGAAGAAGAATCTGTAGCAGCAATTAATAATGGCGAAATCAAAGCTGGTGATGTAGTTGTAATTAGATATGAAGGACCAAAAGGTGGTCCAGGGATGAGAGAAATGTTAACTCCGACTTCTGCTGTAGCAGGAGCAGGATTAGATAAAGAAGTGGCATTAATAACTGATGGTCGTTTCTCTGGAGCAACAAGAGGAGCTTCGATTGGTCATGTTTCACCGGAAGCAATGGAAGGTGGAGCAATTGCTATTATAGAAGAAGGGGATATTATTGAAATTGATATTCCTAATGGTAAGTTAAATGTGCAGTTATCTGATGAAGAGATTGCGCAGCGATTAGAAGAATGGGAGCAGCCAGAACCGAAGATTACTACTGGTTAT
>JBNJFD010000188.1:0-3621 GCA_051746525.1 Bacillota bacterium
ATTATCTGTTATTTACACTGAAGAGGGAGTTTTTGAAGAATATCTATTCTTACCTAAAAACCCAGATGCAGTAATCATTGATACTGAAATTGTAGCAAATGCACCTGTTAGATTTTTAGTTTCTGGAATGGGCGATGCGCTGGCAACTTATTTTGAAGCTGCTGCTTCTGCTTTAACCAGAAAACAGGCAATGTCAGGGGGAGCACCAACAATGACAGCTCTAAATTTGGCTGAACTCTGCTATAATACATTATTAGAATATGGAGTTAGTGCTAAAAAAGCTGCTGAGGCTGGTGTGGTAACTGAAGCATTAGAAAAAATTGTTGAAGCCAATACTTTATTAAGTGGACTTGGTTTTGAAAGTGGTGGCTTAGCTGCAGCCCATGCAGTTCACAATGGTTTCACAGTGTTAGAAGAGACACATACTAAGACCCACGGAGAAAAGGTGGCATATTCTACTTTGGTCCAGATGGTATTAGAAGATAGAGCGCCAGCAGAAATCGAAAAAGTCATGAATTTCTGCAGAGAAGTTGGACTGCCAACCACTCTAGCTGATTTAGGTATTACAGATGTAAGTGATGAAAAGATACTAAAAGTAGCAGAAGCAAGCTGTGCTGAAGGTGAAACAATCCACAACATGCCTTTTGCTGTAAATGCAGAAATGGTTAAAGATGCAATTTTAGCAGTTGATGCTCTTTAAATTTATTTTGTTAAATTAAATATTTTTTTAGAATTAAATTTCCTTCCTGAATTTTAAACCAGGAGGGAATTTTTTTTAATCAAATTTTTTCTGTTATAAGCTTTTTGTTTATTATTGTGTAAAGATTATAGTTTTATTTAAAAAGCAGGATTTATTATCAGTTCATTGAAATATATTATATGGATTATTTTGAAAAAAGAAAAGTTAAAAATAAGCAGGTGTATATATGAAGTTAAAAAATTTGAGTTTTAAATATAAAATAATAATTCTTGTAATTGCTATAATAATAACTTTAACTGCAACAACCATTTTTATAGTTACTAATACAACGAATGATGTTTTAAAAGATATAATATTTCAAAACCAAAAAAATAATAATCAGCAACAATCAGAATTAGTTGGTAACTGGTTTCTAGAAAGAAAGCGTGATCTTGAAATTTATGCTAATACTGAGATAATGAAAAATAATACCTGGAATGAAAAAAGAAATTACCTGCAAAACGAATTAGCAAATAGAGTTGAAGAATATTATTTTTTCTTTCTTGCTGATGAATCTGGTAATTATAGCACCACTTTCGAAGATAATGCTGGTAATATAAGTGATAGGAAATATTTTAATGAAGTTATAGAAGGACAGGGTAAAACTGTAATTTCTGATCCTGTTATTTCAAAATCAACTTCAAGACCTATAATAGTGATTGGAACAGCAATTTATTTTGATAAAAACAAGGGGCTGCTGGCTGCGGTCATAAGACTTAATGAATTAGCAGTACATATTAATAAATATAATAACAAAGAAAATGGAGTTTACTCATTTTTAATGAATAATCAAGGAGAAGTAATTGCTCATCCAGATCAAGAAAAATTTGAAGGATATTTTTTAAATGACAGCAATTCGAGTCTTTATTTTCCAGATGAATTTAAAAAGAATATAATTTCAAACGATAGTGGTGATTTTAAATTCAGTATTAATAATATAGAAAAACATGCTTTTTATCATAATATTCCTGAAACCGATAACTGGAAAATAGTGACTGTTTCACCCCAAAACTATTTACAGGGATTAATAAATGATTTAAATAATAAAATCTTCTTAACAGCAATTATTGTAATTCTTTTAGGTAGTGGATTTAGTGTTTATCTAGCTAATAATATTTCAAAGCCAATTATAGAATTAAAAAATACTTTTGAAAAAGGAGCTACTGGAAATCTAGATATCAGATCAGACATTAATACTGAAGATGAGATAGGTAAAGCAGCAGGTAGTTTCAATAAAATGATGGATGTAATTAAAAATTTAACGTATAATGACTCACTGACTGGGCTACCGAATATTGATTTTTTTAAGAAAAAATTAGATAGTATACTGAATGATTTAGATAATGAAAATCAAAAAGCCTATATTTGTTCAATGGGTGTAGATAATTTTAAATCAATTAATGATCGTTTTGGACACAGTGGTGGAGATGAAATTTTAAAAAGTTTAGCTGATAAATTAGTAAAATCTTTAGATAAAAATATAACAGTTTCTAGAATGGGAGATGAATTTTATTTCTATTATTTAGTTGATGAAATAGAAACTAACCATAATGAAATTTATAAAAAGGGCAGCGAAATTTTGAAAAAAGTAAATGAAAGTTATTTAATAGATAATAATATTATTTATTTATCAACTAGTATGGGTATTTCTGCTTATCCTGATGATAGTAAAGATGTTACAAGACTAATTAAAAATGCAAGTTTAGCAATGCATGCAGTTAAAAAAATTACTAATAAAAAAATATATTTTTATTCTAAAAATATCGAAAAAAATATTTCACAGCGAAAGACTATAGAAACAGAATTAGCAGCTGCCTTAAAAAAGGAGCAGTTTGTTCTTTATTTTCAGCCGTTTATTTCAACAACTGATGAAAAAGTTGTGGGATTGGAAGCACTTATACGCTGGAATCATCCTGAAAAGGGTATGATCTCTCCCGGTGTATTTATACCTATTGCTGAAGAGACTGGTTTTATCAAAGAAATTGGAGCCTGGGTTTTAAAGGATGCATGTACTCAATTGAAAGAAATCCACAAAAATATTAATGATGATTTTTTTGTTTCTGTTAATGTTAGTCCTGAACAATTTTTAGAAAATGATTTCATTAAAAGCATTAAAGAAATTTTATTTACAACAGGTTTAGAGCCTGAACATCTACAACTTGAAATAACTGAAAGAACAGCAATGGGGAATGTCAAATATACTATTAAATCTTTGCAAGAACTACAAGAATTAGGGGTTAAAATCGCAATAGATGATTTTGGAACAGGTTATTCTTCTTTAAGTTATCTAAAAGAATTTGCTATAGATATATTAAAAATAGATAAGTCATTTATTGACAATTTTATCGAAAATAAAGATGACAGAGCTATAGTAACTACAATTATTAATATTAGTCACAACCTTGGACTGCAGGTAGTTGCCGAAGGAGTAGAAAACAAAGAACAGGCTGATGAATTAAAAGATGAATTAAAATGTGATATTATCCAGGGTTATTATTATAGCAGACCTTTACCATTAGAAGAAATAATTAAAAATATGGGTCTTTGATATAAATTTTTGAATAACTAGAAAGTAGGCTGAATAACTGTAATGCACCTCCATCAGCATATTATTCCCCGATATGAGGGAGATGTTGATAATCCGAGAGGTGGAATCAGGAGGCTGAAGAAACAGCTGGTTTATTATGATGGGTAAAGATAAATAAATTTTGCTATAATTGATAATTAAAATATTATCATTAGTATAAAGATCATTCTTTATTAATTATAACATCAATGTTATAATTAAATTGAAGATATTGAAAGTCGATTAGGGTGTTAATATGATGAAAAGCTGGGATGAATTTGATCAAATAGTAAAGTCATCTATGTCAGAAGAAGAG
>JBNJFD010000189.1:0-3601 GCA_051746525.1 Bacillota bacterium
AACTATCAACTGTAAACTATCAACTGTAAACTATCAACTGTAAACTATCAACTGTAAACTATCAACTGTATAACAGGAGGTGTTATTTTGGCAGAGGAACGATTAGATAAAATATTAGCACAACAAGAGCAATTTAAAAGCCGGTCTCAAGCTAAGCGAGCTATTATGGCGGGTTTAGTCTATGTTAATGACCAGCAAATAGATAAAGCCGGTACTAAAATAGATTTAGAAGCAGATATCAGGGTTAAAGGTGATATTCATCCCTATGTTAGTCGTGGTGGTTTGAAATTAGAAAAAGCTATTGAGGTATTTGAGCTAGAGTTAAGTGATAAAGTTGTAGTTGATATTGGTTCTTCTACAGGAGGCTTTACAGATTGTTCTTTGCAAAATGGCGCTCAGAAAGTTTATGCTATTGATGTAGGTTATAATCAGTTAGCTTGGAAACTACGTAATGATGAGCGAGTAGTTGTAATGGAAAAAACAAATGCTCGTTATTTAGAAGAAGATGATATTGATGATTTAGGAGATGTTGGAGTAGTTGATGTAGCTTTTATTTCTTTGACTAAGATTTTACCTGCTTTGCAAAAGTTGTTAAAAGAAGATGGAGAAATTGTAACATTAATTAAACCGCAATTTGAAGCAGGACCTGATAAAGTAGGAAATAAAGGTGTAGTAAAAGATCCAGCAATTCATTGTGAAGTAATAAAAAAAGTTTTTGCTTTCGCCATTGAACAAGGTTTAATACCCCAAGAGTTGTCTTATTCGCCGATCACAGGGGGAAAAGGTCATAATATAGAATATTTAGCTTATTTTAATTATGACTCTAAGGTTTTTGATGTTCAAGACCAAGATTTTGATGAGCAAATAAGAAGAGTAGTTGATGATGCTCATAATTCTTTATAATGTTTTTAAATTGATTATAGGGGCTGATTAGGAGGGAAAGGGATGAAAAAAATAGGTTTAATTGCTAATACCAAAAAGACTCAAGCTGTAGAGAGATTAAATCAAGTATGTGATTGGTTAGAAGACAAAGATAGTGAAATTTGGGTAGATGAACAGACAGCTGAGTTGATTGAGCGTGAAGTAAATTATAAATTTTATAATTCATTAGTTGAAGAGGTAGATATTATAATTGTTTTTGGTGGTGATGGGACTTTTCTTAAAGCTGCTAGGACTTTTGTTAATAGTGATGTTCCTATTTTAGGCATTAATTTAGGACAGTTAGGCTTTTTAACTGATATAGAAGTAGAGAGGTTAGAAGAAGGATTAGAAAAACTAATAGCTAAAGATTATAATATTGAAAATAGAATGACTTTAGAAGGTAGAATAATTAGGGATGGTGAAGTTATTAATCGAGTAATTGCTATTAATGATTTAGTAGTTACTAAAGGACCTTTTTCTCGGATTATTAAATTAGATACATTTATTGATGGGGAATATTTAGCAACTTATCCTGGTGATGGTTTAATTGTAGCATGCCCAACGGGTTCTACAGCTTATTCTTTATCTGCTGGGGGACCAATTGTTAACCCTAAATTAAATTCATTAATTATTACCCCAATTTGTCCTCATACTTTACATTCGCGCTCGATTATTGCCACTGAAGATGAAGAAATAAGAGTGGAAATACAAGCTGATCATACAGATGTAATGTTAACAGTAGATGGGCAAGATAGTTTTTCTGTCAAACCCAGCGATACAATTAAAATTAAAAAATCGGACTTAGAAACAAAGTTAATTAAATTGAATGATTATAATTATTACCGTATTTTGCGCAATCGATTGCAGCGCAGTCAGTTTTAAAGTGAGGGAGGGGAAATAATGAAAAGTAAAAGACAGTTAAAAATCATGGAGCTAATTAAGGAACATAATATAGGAACTCAGCAGGAATTAGCTGTTAAATTACGCCAGGAAGGAATTGAGGTAACCCAGGCTACTGTTTCTCGTGATGTAAAACAATTAGGGTTAATTAAAGTACCTAATGGTGAAGGGAGTTATAAGTATTCCCTGCCACCTAGACATAAAGAAAAAGTAAATGCTACTTCCCGAATGAAAAGAATGTTTCAAGATTCAGTAGTTGAGTATAATTTTAGTGAGAATTTAATTGTAGTCAATACTTTGCCCGGTACTGCTCAAGGGGTAGCTGCTTTATTAGATAATAGTGATTGGAATAATGTAATTGGTACAATTGCAGGTGATGATACTATTTTATTAGTTGTTAAACCTAAAGAAAAAGTTAAAGAAGTTATGGATAAAATAAAGACTTTAACAAGTTAGGAGGAACGCCATTGCTAACTGACTTAGTAATTGAGAATTTTGCTTTAATAAAAAAGATTAATTTAGAATTTAATCAGGGCTTGAATATTTTAACTGGTGAAACTGGGTCAGGAAAGTCAACTATAATTAAGGCTTTGGATATGTTATTAGGAGGAAGAGCTTCTACCGATTTTATCAGACATGGTGAAGAAAAAGCAGTAATTGGAGCTTGTTTTGATATTACAGACAATCAAGAAGTAAAAAATAAGGCTGCCGAATTAGGGATTGAATTATCTGAAGATGATAATTTGATATTAAGAAGAGAAATAAATAATTCAGGGCATAATAAGTCGCGGGTTAATGGACAAGTTGTTACTTTGGAGATGACCCGGCAGTTAAGTAGATTTTTAATTGATATTCAAGGGCAGCATGAATATCAAGCTTTATTAAGTTCACAAGAACAGTTAAAATTGTTAGATGATTTCAAAGGGCAGGAGATAGAAGAAATAAAAGAAAATTTGGCAGAGATTGTTCAAGTTTTAAAAGAGAAAGAGAATAAATTAGAGCAGTTAAATCAGGACCAAAAAGAACGAGAACGAAGAATTGATCTGCTTAAATTTCAGTTAAATGAAATTGAAGAAGCTGATTTAGAAATTGGAGAATATGAAGAATTAATGGCTGAGAAAAAGAGATTAGATAATGCCGAGGAAATAAATCAAACAGTTAGTAAGGCTTATAATAAAATTTATGAAAGTGACATACATGAGTCGGCAATAGTAGATGAAGTTAATCAACTAGTTAAAGAGTTAAGAAGTCTAACTTCCCTTGATAATAATTTAGAAGAAATGGTAGATTTATTAGAACAAGTGTCATATGATTTAGAAGAAGTTTCATTTCAGTTGGGTGATTATCAAGCTGGAATAGAATTTAATGAACAAAGATTATCTTTTATTATAGAAAGATTAGATTTGATTAATGATTTAAAGAGAAAATATGGTGATAATGTTGAAGAAATTTTAGAATATCGAGATAAAATTAGTATAGAGTTAGATGATTTAACAAATAGTAAAGAAAAGAAAGCAAATTTGAAATCAGAAATTAATGATTTGAGAAATCAGTATTCAGATTATGCCCAGCAATTATCAAAACTACGCCAAGAAGTAGCTGCTAAAATTGAAACAGAAGTATTACAGCAGTTAGATGATTTATCAATGTCGGAAGTTAAATTTAAAATTGAGTTTAAGAAAACTGATAATTTTTCTAGTAATGGACAGGATAAAATTGACTTTTTAATTGCTACTAATCCCGGTTCTGAGCTGAAAAAATTAGCTAAAATTGCTTCTGG
>JBNJFD010000190.1:0-3585 GCA_051746525.1 Bacillota bacterium
GGTAGTAATCCTTGGTGGAAAAAATCAGAAGCAGCTTATGCCTTAGGTAATTTAGGTGCTACTTCTGCTAGTGATGCCTTACTTGATACTTTGGAATCAGAAAATAGTGATTTGCGTTATCAATCTGCTTTGGCCTTAGCTAAAATAGAAGGGACTAAACATTTGAAAAGAATTATTAATAAGCTCTTAGAATTGAATTTTTATCCTGAAGATGTAATTCTTAGATTGGTTGAAGTGATAGAAGAAGATATTTATTCTATTATGGCAGAATTAACAACAGCAGAGGAAGTACAAAAGAAGATAATTGCCCTTAGAAGTTTAGGTCTGCAGCAGGACTATCGAGTTTTAAAATGGATAAAAGAATATATAACAGTTGAAGATGAGAAGTTAGTTACTGCTTGTTTGACAACTGCTTATCAACTAGGAGATGTAGGAGAGCAAGAATATTTTGATTTATTAATAACTATTAAAAGTAATGACTCTTCCCTGGTTAGGGCCAAATTAGCTCAGGTGTTAGAAAAGTTTCGCAGCCAAAAAAGTCGCAATGTTTTAAAAGAATTAATGACTGATTCACAGTGGCAGGTTAGATATAATGCTGCTCAGAGTTTGTTGGCCCATGGAGAACAAGGTTTACTAACTTTATCAAGACAACTACACAATTCAGATTCTTTTGCTCAAGATATGGCTTGGCAGACATTACATCAAGAGATAATCTTTAATGATTTACTAGAAAGTGAAATTAGTTCTAACCATCCTCAATTAATGAAAAATATTAAAAATTATTTAGCTACTAAAGAAGGTGGTAGTCGTGAATTGGACGGATATTTTAATTAATTTAATTACAGGATATAATTTTTTCATTTTTGGTTATTTTATTTTATTAAATTTGATTTATATTATAATTTTGGTGTTATCTATTCGAGGGATTTATTTTTATTTAAAAAGAACTCAATATGAAGGATATTATGATTTATTATCCTCTAGTTTTTTGCCTCAAATGTCTATTTTAGTACCTTGCTATAATGAAGAAAAAACTATTGTTGATAATATTGATTCATTACTTAATGTAGAATACAGTGGTACAGAAATTGTAATTATTAATGATGGTTCGACAGATGACACCTTAGCTAGACTCAAAGAGGCTTTTGATTTAAAAAAAGTAGATCGAGTGTATAAAAAAAGAGTAACTACAGAAGAAGTTAAAGATATTTATTTATCGGCAATTATACCTGATTTAGTAGTAGTAGATAAAGAAAATGGTGGGAAAGCTGACGCTTTAAATGCAGGATTAAATATAGCAGCTCATAGTCTAGTAACTGCAATTGATGCTGATTCAATCTTAGAAGCAGATTCTCTGCTTAAAATGGTGCTGCCTTTCATTGAAGAACCTCAAAAAGTAGTGGCTACAGGAGGATTAATTAGAATTGCTAATAATTCAAAGATTGATAAAGGATTTATGGAACAGCCGCGCTTACCTAAGAAAAACTTAACTAGGTTTCAAGTGGTGGAATATTTAAGATCTTTTTTCACAGGACGAATTGGTTGGGGCCAAATTAATAGTCTATTAATTGTTTCTGGTGCTTTTGGTGTTTTCAAGCGAGAAGTAATAGCTGACATAGGGGGTTACACTCCTGAAACTGTAGGAGAAGATATGGAGTTGATTGTTCGTTTGCACCGTTACTTTCAAGAACAAGATAAGGAATATAGTATTCCTTTTGTTCCTGATGCCACTTGTTGGACTCAAGGCCCAGTAGACATTAAATCTTTTATTAATCAGCGGAAAAGGTGGCAGCGAGGTTTAATGGATTCTATTATTAACCATGGTAAATTATTTTTTAATCCTAATTATGGAGCAGTAGGTTTATTTGCTTTTCCTTATTATGCTTTATTTGAAATGCTGGGTCCTTTATTAGAATTTATAGGTTATATTAGTGTGATTAGTTCTTATTTTTTAGGTCTATTAGATATTAAATTTGTTGGTGCGTTTTTCTTATTAACTGTTGTTTATGGTGTGTTTATTTCTACTAGTGCAGTAGGAGTTGAAGCTTATGCAGAGCAAAAATATAATCGGGTAACGGACTATGTAAAGTTGTTTTTGTATGCTATTTTAGAGAATTTTGGTTATCGACAGTTTAATACAATTATTAGAGCGCTATCAATAATTGGTTATCAACCTGGCTCTAATCAATGGGGAACAATCAGTAGAGAAGAATTTAATATAAAGGATTGAGTATTATGATAAAAGTAAAATTAGTTGTAGGATTAATTGTTGTCATATTGCTGAGTTCTTTTGTCTGCGGGCCAAGAGAAACTTATTCTCAAGGGATAATTTTAGCGGATAATCAGCAGTTAATTAATATTTTTAGGTCTGAAGATGATAAATTAGTACAACAGTTGGCCCAAGATTTAGAATCATATGATAAAGTGATTTTACATTTAGGGGCTAAAAAAGTATTTACCCGTGGTAATGCTTTTTTTTATAGAACTAGCCAAGAGAACTTAATTAAATTCTCTAAGATATTAGCTCAAAATGACCAAAAGTTGTATTTGTGGTTTTTAGATAGTTTTGGGGCAGCAGGATTTTCAGAACTATATCAAAACCATCAAGAAATCATTGATGCTAATTATACTACTTTACAAAACTTAGATATAGCTTATCAAGGAGTAGTTATTGATTTAGAATGGATTAACTTGCAGGGTAATAGTGATAATTCTAAAAAATATTTAGAATTGATAAACTATTTAAAGAATAAATTTATTACTAAAGAGGTATCTGCCTTTGCCTCGCTTATTGATAACCCTAGTGAAAATAGGCAACGAGGTTATAGGGAACAAGAATTGAAGAAGAAATTAGATAATTTAATAGCTATGTTGTACATTGGAGATGGAGGTTATTATTTGAAAGATGGCCAATTGCAGTTATATTTAAGTGCTAATCGAGTAGAAGATTTAAGAGCCTATTATCAACAACAGAATTATGGAGTAGCAGTAGCTCTAGCAGGTCGAATTATTTTAGAACGAAATGATAAGCTGTATTTTATTAAAAGTGCTAATCAATTCAAATATCAAGAACAAGTAGAACTTGATTATAGTCGAGAAGAAAAATATGTTAGAGTTAGGGGTTATAGTTCTAAAGGTGAATTTGAGATTACAAGAAATGATGGTGTAGTAGAAAAAATAAAAGCAGATGATCGACTTCATTTTATTGAAATTAAAGAAGATGATTTGGTGGAGGAAGAAGATTATATATGGGAGTATTTTTTACTGCAGGAATAGTTAGTTTTGAAATTTTTAGTTAAAACCATTTGAATAATACAGTTTAATAGGTTATAATTCTTAGTACACTGAAAATAATTAATTCACATAAATTACAATTTAATATCGATAATAGTTAGGTGTCTGCAGCTACGGCTGGAGAAGAATAGGGAATCAGGTGTGAAACCTGAACGGACCCGCCACTGTAACTAGTTACTAAGATTAAGATTCACTCAGTTAATGCTGGGGAAGAAACTTAATTCGGATTTTAGACTAGGAGTCAGGAGACCTGCCTAATTATTCAATCTACTGAATCTTCGGGAGAACAAG
>JBNJFD010000191.1:0-3583 GCA_051746525.1 Bacillota bacterium
TTCCTGTTATTCTTCTACTCGAATTAAATTAGCTACTTCTTCTACGGATTCTAAACTAGCGATTTCTTCTAATGCTTGATTAAGATTTCCTTCATTAACATGATGGGTAATTAATACTAATGGTACGGATTGGTCGCTTCTTCCTTTCTGCATTACTGATTCCATGCTAACATTATATTCACCAAGTAAATTAGTTATTGAACCTAATACGCCTGGTTTATCTAATACTTCTAAACGAACATAATATCTAGTTTCCACTTCTTCTTGTGCTTTAACTTTTTTATCTTCAAAACAAGTACAAGGAATTCTTCCTGTAGAACCAAAATCAATATTCCTTGCTGTTTCAATTATATCACCTACTACTGCACTGCCTGTTGGCATTTGCCCTGCTCCTGGACCATAAAACATTGTTTCTCCAATTGCATCACCTTCAACAAAAATAGCATTAAATACATCATTTACATTAGCTAAAGGATGCTCTTTGGAAATTAAAGTAGGGTGAACTCGCACTTCTATACCGTCATCTTCTTCTTTCCCTATAGCTAATAACTTTATTTTATAATCAAATTCTCGGGCATATTCAATATCTTCTTTAGTTATTCCTGTTATTCCCTCTACATGGACTTTATCAATATCTATCCTAGATTCAAAGCCAATTGAAGATAAAATAGCCAATTTATAAGCAGCATCGCAACCTTCTATGTCAGAGGTAGGGTCTGCTTCAGCATATCCTTTCTGCTGTGCTATTTCTAAAACATCATCAAATTCTGCTCCTTCTTCATCCATTTTAGTTAAAATATAATTTGTAGTTCCATTTACAATTCCTAATATCTTAGTTATTTTGTTACCAGCTAGACTACTTTTTAATGGATTTATAATAGGAATCCCACCGCCTACACTAGCTTCAAAATAAATGTCTACTCCATTTTCTTCTGCTGTAATTAATATTTCTTCACCATGTTTAGCGATTAATTCCTTATTAGCCGTAATAACATTCTTGCCTTGTTCTAATGATTTTAAAACAAATTCTTTAGCAGGGTTAACTCCCCCAATTAATTCTACAACGATTTTAATTTCATCATCTGTAATAATATCATTAAAATCCTCAGTTAATTCTTCTGCCGGCACATCTACTAATAATTCTTCACTTTTATCTTTAACTAATACCCGCTTAACATTTAATTTAGCACCAGCTTTATTAGTTATACTCTCTTGGTTTTTCTCAAGTATTTTATAAACTCCAGACCCTACAGTACCGCAACCTAACAAGCCAATTTTAATCTCATTTAATCCCACGATTATCACCACTCCTATTTTATAATTTAGATTATAAATAATCAAAATCACTTTTTAAAACTCTGCATAATAATCTTAGCTTTTCTAATCCCTACAATTGAATTTAAAGAATTTACTAGTTCATCTAAAGTTATTACTAAATCATTAATCTCAATGGTTAAAGTAACATGAGCAACATCTTCTAAAGGGAGGTCTTGATTAATAGTTAAAATATTCCCCTGAAATTTAGCAATCTCACTTAAAACTTCTGATAAAACTCCTGCCTTATCTAAGGCTAATAAAGATAATGTAACCAGCTCTTCACTCTGCTCATCAACAAAAGGAAATATATAATCTTTATATTTATAATATGTACTCCGGCTCAAACCTACATTCTTGACTGCACCTTTAACCTGATCTTCAACACCATTGCGCAGCAGTTCTTTTACCTTAACAGTTTTCTTCATAGCTTCTGATAAAATCTTTTCTGAGACAATATAAAAATTTTCTTCCATTATCTAAACCCCTTTTGTTCACAATATAAAAACACTTGTTTTTTATTTATGGACATTATCTTCATTCTGAATTATAACACTGTAGCTTATCTTTTGCAAGAAATTTATAGAATTAAAAAGCGCAACCTAATTAGGCTGCGCTTGTAGTAACTATCTACTTTTCATAAATTGGTGTTCCTGTAGTAGTAGCCAATTCTCTAAACTTTTCAATTAATTTTTGCGTATATCCACCCGGTTCTCCTGAACCAATTTGTCTATCATCAATGCTCACTACTGGAATTACTTCAGCAGCAGTTCCCGTTAAGAAACATTCATCAGCAGTATAAAGATCGTGTCTAGTAAATACCTCTTCGCTCACTTCTAGACCAAATTGTGGAGCTACCTCTAAGACAACCCCTCTTTTAATCCCTTTTAATGCTCCAATATATGTAGGTGGAGTAATTAATTTATCGTCTTTTATAATGAAGATATTATCACCTGTACATTCTGCCACATAACCTTCATTATTAAGCATAATTGCTTCTAAAACTCCTGCTTGATTAGCTTCAATTTTAGCTAAAATATTATTTAAATAATTAAGCGACTTAATCCTAGGATTTAAAGCTTCAGGAATATTCCTTCTTGTCGGTACAGTCGCTACTTCTAAACCATTTTTATAAAAATCTTCAGGATAAAGTTCAATATCACTAACAATAATTAACACTGTTGCTTTATCACACTTTTGCGGGTCTAATCCTAAATCTCCTACCCCTCTAGAAACTACTAATCTAATATAAGCATCTTCAAGTTCATTTGCCCTAATAGTTTCTAATACAGCCTCTTTCATTTCTGCTTTCGGCATTGGGATATCAAGTTTAATAGCCTTAGCAGATTCATATAATCTTGTTAAATGTTCTTCAAACCTAAAAACTCGTCCATTATAAGCTCGAATCCCCTCAAAAATACCATCTCCATATAAGAACCCATGGTCAAATACAGATACTTTAGCTTCTTCCTTATCAACTAAGTCACCATTTAAAAATATTTTTTGACTACTCATTCTACTCACACCTTTCTATTAACTATTAGCTACTCAGCTTATCATATATTAAATTAACTATTATCTAACATTATAATTAAATTTTATCCTATTTTCAAATTAAAAATAATAAATTTTATCCCCCATATAAGTTATTAATCAAAGTTTCTTTAGTAATTTCATCGTCGAACTTAAAATGAATACCATTAAAAAATTGATTATCTTTCTTCTCTTTCCAAACTATTTTCCCAGCTAATTCATCCATTGGCAAATCCAAAAAATTTACACTTATAATAACAGGATATTTAGTATCTAATTCATGCTTAGTTCTCAACTTAGCTCCCGTAGCACTTATATCTTCAATAACACCTTTATAAAACTGCTGAATTCTATTTTCAATAGTATAATATTCAACTTTTTTATTAATTTCAACTCGTTCATAGCTTCTTCTTTCTCGCATACACAATACAGAGCCTGATTTTTCTACAGTATATGAATACTTACTATCTTCTGAAAATTCATTAATCATTACGGGCACATGATATATCTCATTCTTTACTTTTAATATTAAAATTAGTCTTTTGTTTTTTAAAGATTGATTATTTAATTTTATTTTCAATTGTTTATGGTCAATTAATAATGTCTCAGCTACTTCCAGCATAGCCTGACCTTTAACTCGAATATATTTTTTATATACTTTGTTTTCAGCTAGAAAATCAGTAAAGTTAAAATCCGATATTACTTTCAATTCTGGCATAGGGTGCAGACCCCCTTC
>JBNJFD010000192.1:0-3554 GCA_051746525.1 Bacillota bacterium
AGCACTACCTTCTTTTACAATATTATTAAGTTTAACCAACGGTGTCCCACCAATTAATTCTGTTATATTTTCTGCTATCATTTTTAGTCCCCCTTTAAATTTTAATACCAAGTAAACAACTATGTTTAATTGGTATTTTAATATTACCATATAAAAAACCTACTGTCAAAGATTAATCATCTTTAACGGTAGGTTTAACGATTTTAGTAGGTATTGTCTCAAAAACTATATTATAATCTGTTCCTAATTTAGTTTTGATTTCTTCTGCAAAAGAATTAAAATAACTGCTGCTAGTTTCAGATGATATATAAAGAACTAATATAATTTCATTTAAATCTTTGTCAACTTCAATAGATACTAATCTATTTTCTAATTGATCTCGAAACTGCTGGCGGTAAATCTTACGCACAGTATCTTCTGGTTTTTCTTTAATCATTTGCTGATAAGTAATTGCTGATAAGGGTAAAGTTAAAATAATTACAGAGATAGTTAAAATGATTAAGCTTTTCTTAATTAATTTCTTAGCAGTAGAAGCATACCACCACTGGGGTTTTAATCCTTGATAATAAAAAACTGTAATAATTGCTAACAACAGGGCAAAAAAGTTTCCTAATAATAATAGAGTAGCACCGCTAATCAAATTAAGATTTCCTAAAGAAATACCAATCCCAATAGTAGCCATTACTGGTATTAAAGCAGCGGCAATTACTACTCCTACTAGTTGCTGCGACTTAACATGAGTTATTAAGGCATAAGCTCCAGCTCCACCGGCTGCTAAAGCAATTATTAAATCAGGAATGGTAGGCAGCATTCTAACCCGCAGGGCATGATTAATAGCTACATTAGGCATAATAAATCCAAATATTGCCCCTACGGCAACTGCAATAACTATTACTGTTGATTCAGCTAAAATGCCTCTTCCTAATAACTTTAAATCTCCTAATACAATTCCAATTGCCATCGCAGCAATTGGCCCAAATACAGGAGCAATAATCATCGATCCTACTATCACTGGCGTATTATCAATTATTAAACCTAATGACGTAATAATTGCCGCAACTAAAGATAAAAATATGAGCTGCATACTAACTAAACTATTTTCTCGAGCATAATTAATAATTGTTTCTCTAGCAGCTCGATAACTTTCTTTATCTACTTTTTCTTTGTTTTTAGGAATTATAGTATCAGGGGTGAATATCATTAAACTGCGGTGCACATTATTAGTAAAATTAAACTTGTCTTTTAATTTATCTATTATTACATCAACTTTATCATATAATAAATTTATAATTAATAAATCTCCACTATCAGATTGAATTAATTTATAATCTTCAACTTCCATACCTAAATTTTCAATTAATTCAACTGCCTCTTTGCCTTCTCCACTAGCAAAAGTTGCATGTATAATTTGCAAAATTACACCTCCTAACTATATAATTTATCCTAAAAATTAAATTAATATGCTTCCCTTTTTACACTCAAACCTCAAAGCCGTGACTAATAGCTAACTACTCATCTTCACCCAATCGCTCTAAAATCAATTGATAACCATCAGCACCATGGTTTAAATAACGCTTTACTCGACTAATAGTAGCACTACTAGCTCCTGTTTCATTAGCAATTTCTTCATACGTAAAACCTTCATTTAATAGCCGCGCTACTTCTAAGCGCTGCCCAAAAGTTTTTATCTCTTTAATTGTACAGATATCTTCAAAAAATTTATAGCATTCCTCTTTAGTTTCTAAATTCAGTACTGCTTCAAATAGCCGTTCTGTAAATTCATCTTTGAAATCTGCACTCAATTTATTTCACCCCCCGCAGATTTATTAATCTATTTTTACTCTTAACTAAAAAGTTTATATTATTATTGTACCTTTTTTCAGTAGTAATTTAAAGCACTAAATTATTTTAATTATTATTAATTCAAAAAATAAAAAAAGCACGGGCCAAAGACCCGCACTACTAGGAGTAGTTACCCTCCTAAAAAGATATATTTAAGAATGAATAACAAACCTAAAATATTAATAACCCAATGTACATCATCACCTTCACCGTGGAAAAATTTCATAATCGGATATAAAATAAACCCTAAAGAAATTCCCGTAGCTATCGAATAAGTAAACGGCATTGCAATAATTGTTACAAAACCAGGCAATGCTTCAGCAATATTATCCCAATGAATCTCTGTTACATTCTCTAACATAATTGAGCCAACAATAATTAAAGCAGGTGCTGTAGCTGCTGCTGGAACAATAGAAATTATAGGAGTGAAGAAAATAGAAGCTAAGAAACATAAAGCTACTACTACTCCAGTCAAACCTGTTCTACCACCTTGAGCAACACCTGAAGCTGATTCAACATAAGTAGTTACAGTTGGTGTTCCCATCATTGAACCACCAATTGTACCAATTGAGTCTGCCAATAAAGCTTTATCTGCTTTTGGCAAATTACCATCTTCATCTAAAAACCCAGCTTGATGACTTACTCCTACTAAAGTTCCTGCAGTATCGAATAAATCAACAAATAAAAAAGCAAATACAATTGTTAAGATACCAGCATTTAAAGCTCCAGAAATATCAGCTTTAAATACAACTGGTGCCCAAGTAGAGAAAGAAGGCATTTCCACAATAGCTGATGGTACTTCAGTAACTCCAAATGGAATTCCTAAAGCTGTAGTAATAATAATACCTAGCAAAATACTTCCTTTAAAATCTTTAGCCATTAATAAACCTGTAATAATCAATCCCACAATAGCTAATATTGCACTTGGTTCTGTTAAATTACCTAAGGTAACTAATGTAGCATCACTATTAATTACTAAACCAGCATTTTGCATTCCAATAAAAGCAATAAATAAACCAATACCAGCACTAACAGAAGCTTTTAACGTCAAAGGCATAGAATTAATAATCGTTTGACGCACCTTAGTTAAGGTTAAAATTAAGAAAATAACACCTGAAATAAAAACTGCTCCTAAAGCTTCTTCCCAACTAAGTCCCATTCCTAACACAACAGTATAGGTGAAATAAGCATTCAATCCCATACCCGGTGCTAAAGCAAATGGATAGTTTGCTAAAAATGCCATACATAAAGTAGCAAATGCAGCAGACATTGCAGTAGCAATCATTACTGCATCGAACGGCATCCCAGTTTCAGAAACAATTCCTGGGTTAACAAAAATAATATACGCCATTGTCATAAATGTAGTAATCCCGGCTACTACCTCCGTTTTCACATCAGTATTGTGCTCTTCTAAAGCAAATACAGAATTAAGCAATTTTGTCATTTGAATTCTCCTTTCTTAAAATAAAAACCCCTAAGTTATAATCCGCTTAGGACATACTTAGGAGTTAGGATAGAATATAGATATATGTAGCTCTTTATACTATCCCGTAGTCGACTAGTTTACGGCTAGTCGGTAGAAACTTCCAGGCCTTATCCCCGAGATTATACGGAATTATAGTTTATTTAATTTTCTTTCTTTACACATACGATATTAGCATAAATTAAATTTGTTTTCAAGTCTAATACTAACATTTTTTGTCGAATTAAAT
>JBNJFD010000193.1:0-3545 GCA_051746525.1 Bacillota bacterium
AGGAACAATTGATGTAGGAGATAAAATATTAGAGGTTAAGTTTTAAATCAATTTCATTTCTCGAGTTAAAAGCTCGAGATTTTTCTTTATAATATTTTGCTTTGGTTTTAGTTAGAGTTGTAACAGCAAGGAGGAGGATAATGTATAATAAAAGAGTGCTGGTTATATTATTAGTAGCAAGTATATTATTTTCAGTTTTCTCTTTTTGGATACCCCCAATAGTAAATAATTTAATAGCTTTTATGTTAATTTCTGTTGCTAGTATTACTTGGGGATTAAAAGGAGGTAGCTTATTTTTTGGAGGATTAGTAGTTGTTTTAACTACCAATATTTTTGTCAAAAACTATGAACTAGGAATCTTCAATCAACTACTCATAATGGGAGTTTATTTTGCTAGTGTAGTAATATTAGGAAGAAAGTGTGATAAATTTTATCAACAGCAAAGGGAATTAAAAGAGCAAAAAAATATATTACAAGGAGTTATAAATAGTATTCCGGATATAGTAGGAGTGCAAAATCTTGATCATAGTATAGAATTTTATAATCAAGCTGGTTATGAAACTTTAGGCATAACTGAAGAAGAAGTGCAGGGAAAAAAGTGTTATCAATTATTAGGGAAAAATAAAATTTGTCAAGATTGTCCAACAAGTAAAGCCCTACAAGAGAAAAAAGAAATTTCAAAAGAAAAATATAGTGCAGAATTAAATAAATACTTTGATTGCATTATTACCCCAATAACAAATCAAAATGGTGAAGTTATTAAATTAGTTGAATATTTAAAAGATATAACGAAAGAAAAAAAGTTACAGCAAAAGTTGAAGAACGAAAGGAATTTTTTAGAATCAATTATTGATACTGCTCCTAATTTTATTTTTGCTAAAGATTGGGAAGGTAGATTTACTTTAGTTAATAAAGCTTTAGCAGAAGCTTATGGTACTAATAAAGAGGATATGATAGGAAAAAAGGATAGCGACTTTAGTCCGACAGAAGAAGAAGTAAATAATTTTATAGATAAAGATAAAAGAGTTATGAAAACTGGTCAAGAAGAAGTGATTTTAGAAAAAATTCATACAGAAGCCGGGGAACTTAGATGGCTGCAGACAGTTAAAGCTCCGTTAGTGACTTCAGAGCAAAAAGATCAAAGACAAGTATTAGGTATTTCAACGGATATTACTAAACGAAAAAGAATAGAAGATGAACTGGAACGCAGTAAAGAAATACTTGATAATATATTAGAAAATGTAGGTATTTCCTATTGGTCAATGGATATGAAGCATTATCAATTAATAGAAGTTTCTGAATCATCTAAAGAAATGTATGGTTATTCGCTTGAAGAATGGTATCAAGACCCTAATTTATGGTTTGAAATTATTCATCCGCAAGATAAAGAAGGAATTAATCAAGGCGAAGAAGAATTTGAAGCAGATGAAGATATGATTGTAGATGAACATAGAGTAATTAAAAAGAATGGCGAAGTTATATGGACGAAAAATTATGTAATTGCCCAGATGAAAGATGGAGAATTAATGAGATTAGATGGATTAGCTTATGATATTAGTAAACGTAAAGAAGTAGAACTAGGAATAAAAGAAGAAAAAGAAAAGGTACAGAAGATTAATGATCGCTATAAAGGTTTATTGGACTCACAGCGCGATTTAATAATTCGAACTGATTTAGAAGGCGAAATTGTATATGTTAATGATGCTTATTGCCAAAAAGTAAGCAAGCAACGAGAAGAGTTAATTGGCAGTAGAGATTTTAAATCATTAATTTATGATTCGGATTTAGAAAAAATATATACGGCAATGAAAAATGTAGAATCCCCACCGTATCAAACTGAATTGGAAACTAGAATTAAAACAGAAACGGGGCTAAAGTGGATTTCATGGGAAGCAACTGCGATTAGAAATAATGAAGACCAAGTAGTTGAATTACAGGCCGTTGGACGAGATATAACTAAATTAAAAAATGCAATTCAAGAGGCTGAGAAAGCTAATAAAGCTAAAAGTGAGTTCTTAGCGAATATGAGTCATGAAATTAGAACTCCTTTAAATGCAATTATTGGATTTAGTAATATTCTAGCAGAAGAGCTAAAAGATATTAAGCAGCAAAATTATTTAGCTTCTATTAAAACTGCAAGTAATAGTTTATTGAATTTGATTAATGATATTTTGGATATGTCAAAACTTGAAGCAAATATGATGGATATACAGTTAGAATATTTTAACTTACAAGAGCTATGCCGAGAACTAAAAACAGTTTTTTATAAAAAAATTAAAGATAAAGGGTTAGAATTTATTCTAGATATGCCAGATGAGGAATTAAAAATCAAACTTGATAAGACTAGATTAAGACAGATATTATTTAATTTAATTGGCAATGCAGTTAAATTTACTAAAGAAGGGTCTATTAAAATTGCAGTGGAAATAGAAAAATATAATAAGCAAAAGTTGGATCTAAAAATAATAGTTGAAGATACAGGAATTGGGATTCCAAAAGATCAGCAAGAAGAAATTTTTGCTTCTTTCACTCAGCAAGAAGGGCAAAGCACAAGAGAGTATGGAGGCACAGGATTGGGATTAACAATTACTAAAAAATTAACTGATTTAATGGATGGGCAAATAGATGTAGCGAGTCAAAAAGGCAAAGGTAGTAGATTCAAATTAACCTTTAATAAAATAAAATTTAAAATTGCTGTTGAAGAGAAACAAGTTGCAGTTAATAATAGGAGTGCAATAAAATTTGATGCTGCTCAAGTATTAGCTGTTGATGATAGTAAAGTAAATTTAGAGTTTTTAAAGATTAATTTAGAGAAAAAAGGGTTAGAAGTTATTACAGCTGAAAATGGTGAGCAAGCAGTAGATAAAACAATGCTGCAAGAGCCAGATTTGATTATTATGGATTTGAAAATGCCGGTTATGGATGGTTATGATGCTTTAAAAGAAATTCGTGGTAATGGCTATCAGATGCCTGTTTTGGCTTTTACTGCTTCAGCAACTAGCGAAGAAAGAAAGCAGGTAACAGAAGCTGAATTTGATGAATTTTTGACTAAACCTATTAAAATCAATAAATTAATTAACACTTTAGGCAAATATTTAGATACAGTAGAAAAGAATGATGATATAAATAGCTCTACTGTCACAGAAAAAAAGCAAGGAGAGGAACAAGTAAAAGTTGCTAAGCAATTAGCTCCTGAAGTAATAACAGACTTGAAAGTTAAATTTATGCCACAAATTGATGAACTAAGAGGAACGCTTGTAATAGATGAAGTGAAGAAATTTGCTGCAGATTTAGAGCAGTGGGGGCGCAAGAATAATGTTGCAATAATTATTAAATGTGCCAAAAATATACAGGATAGTGTAGATGAATTTGCTATTGGAAAAGTGAATAATGAGTTAGAATTTTTACAATCATTCGTACAAGAAGAAAAGTAGTCAAGGAGGGGGTAATATGAGTCGGGGGAATTTAATTTTAATAGTTGATGATAACAATCAAAATTTAGAAGTTTTAGGGAAAATACTAAATAATAATAATTATAGAATTGC
>JBNJFD010000194.1:0-3513 GCA_051746525.1 Bacillota bacterium
AATTTTAGCTTTTTCAGCAGCATCTTTTAATCTCTGTAGAGCTAATTTGTCTTTTCTTAAATCAATCCCATGAGTTGATTCAAATTCATCAGCTAAATAATCAATGATTTTTTCATCAAAGTCATCCCCACCTAAGTGATTGTTTCCTCTAGTAGATACTACTTCAAATACACCATCTCCAAGATCTAAGATAGAAACATCAAAAGTTCCTCCACCTAAATCATAAACTAACACAGTTTGTTCTGTTTTATCATCTAAGCCATAAGCTAAAGCAGCAGCTGTTGGCTCATTAATAATTCTTTTTACATCTAATCCAGCTATTTTACCAGCATTTTTAGTTGCTTGACGCTGTGCATCTTCAAAATAAGCTGGAACAGTAATAACTGCTTCTTCAACCTCTTCTCCTATATAGTCTTCTGCATAACTTTTAATTTCTTGTAAAATCATCGCAGAAATTTCTTCTGGCTTTCTGTCTTTACCATCTAATTCAACAGTATAATCTTCCTCACCCATATGTCTCTTAATTGACTGTACCGTTTTATGAGGACTTTTAACCGCCTGTCTTTTAGCAGGTTCACCTACTAATCTTTCTCCTTTATCAGAATATCCAACTACAGATGGTAAAGTTCTGTTCCCCTGTTTATTAGGAATAACAGTTGCTTCGCCACCTTCCATTACTGCTACACAAGAATTAGTTGTTCCTAAATCAATACCAATCATTTTTCCCATTTTTTATTCCTCCCTTATAAATTATAATTCAAAATATTATTATGCAAAGGTTATTTATTTAGCTACCTTTACCATTGCAGGTCTAATTACAAATTCTTCATAAATATAACCCTTCTGTAATTCTTCAACAATAACTCCAGATTCATATTCTTCATTTTCCTCTTCTAACATCATTTCATGTAAATTAGGGTCAAATTCTTCTCCTACTGTATCAATTGTTTCTATACCTTGTTTCTTTAATAAATTGCTTAGTTGTTTATGAATCTTTTTAATACCTTCTAAATCAGTTTGATTATCAGCATCAAAATTATCAATTGCTCGCTCAAAATTATCAATTACCGGCAGTAAATCAACTACAAAATCTTTTACTGCTCGATGAGCAATCTTCTCTTTTTCTCTTTGCATTCTCTTTTTATAATTAGAAAAGTCAGCCTTTAAGCGGTGTAAACGATTAATATACTTCTCTTTTTCATCTTTCTCTTTTAATAATTCAGTTTCTAATTCTAACATTTCATTTTCAATCTTTTGAGCTACTGATAAACCCTGCTTTAGTTTATCCATTCTTTCAGTAATTTGACTTAGCTCAGTTTCTAATTCAGTTTCTATATCTTCTTCTAATTTGTTTATCTGTTGTTCTAACTTATCTATTCCACCATCTAGATTATCAGCCTTTTGCTCTTCAGTTTCCTGCTTTCCTTCATTTTCTTCTTTTGCTTCTTCCTCACTCATTAAAAATCACCTACTCTCCATTTGTTCTAAAAATCAGTGTTAATCAGTTAATAAATTGCTCAATAAATCAGCCATGAATTTAACTCTAGCAGTAGCTTTAGAATACTGCATCCTAGTCGGTCCTAAAACTCCTAATTTACCTACAGGACGACCATTTAACTTATATGTAGCAATTACAATACTACAATCTTTAATATCTTCATATTCATTTTCATGTCCTATTACTATTTCTAGTTCAGATTGGTCTCCTTCATCAAGAATATCTTTAACTATTTGTTTGTGTTCTAACATGCTTAACATATTTTTTACTTTATTTAAATCGCTAAATTCTGGTTGGTCTAGTATATAAGTTGTACCACCTAAATATACTTGCCCAAATGAAGAAAATTCATTAGTAAATAATTCTTGTTTTATCAAATTAATATTTTCTTTTCCAATACTTATTTGAGCTGCTAATTGAGAAGCTATATTAGAAAGTAATTGCTCATTAATTTGATATAATGAAGTACCTGAAAGACGATCATTTAAAATTCTTTCTACTTCAGCTAAATCTTTTTCTGATAATTTTTCAGGAAGTTCTATTATTTTATCTTTAATTACTCCTGTATCAGTGACTAAAACTATAAGTATTTTATTTTCAGCAACTGGAACTAATTTTAAATTACGAAAAATACTCTCTTTTAATTCTGGACTCACAGCTAAAGAAGTATATCTAGTTAAATCAGACAAGAGATTAGAAGTGTGTCTCATTAAATCTTGAATTTCTGTCTCTTTATCACTATAATCTTTTCTAATAGTTCTTGCCTCTTCTTCAGACAAACCTTTTACGTCCATTAAAGAATCAACATAAAACCTATATCCTTTATCCGACGGAACTCTTCCTGCTGATTTATGTGGTTGTTCTAAATAACCTGCTGCTTCTAAATCAGCCATCTCATTTCTAATTGTGGCAGAGCTAACACCAAAATCATACTTGCGGGCCAATGTCCTAGAGCCTACAGGTTGAGCTGTCATAATATATTCATTAACTATTGTCTTTAATATTTTCTTCTTCCGTTCCGTCATTTCCATAGTAAACACCGCCTTATTAATTAGCACTCACTCTTATCGAGTGCTAACAATATGCTATAATTAAAATATCATTTAGATTATCATTTGTCAAGCCCTAATATTTATTATTATAATTAATCATCTATCTAATCCTATTATTTACTTTAATTTACTATTGAAAACCACTCAATATAAAAAATCATAATTGCTCAAGACAAAATAAAAGAGGATAATACTTGATTAGCCAATTCTCGACCTTGAGGGGTTAAAACAAGATGGTTATGCTCTATTTTTATTAAACTATTATCAATTAGCTTTTCAATCTCTGATTGATAAATGTCAAATATTGATTCATTAAAAATATTAACAAAAGAATCTAAGTCAACACCTTGATTTAATCTCAAACCTAAAATCATTGTTTCCTCTATCTTTTCGACCCTGCTTAACTTGTGACTTTTAGCATAAGGTAATTCGGGGTTTTCTAATCTAGAACAATATTCGTTAATATTAATTACATTATAACCTCGATAATCACCATCATAAAAATGAGCTCCTGGGCCCAAAGCCAAATAAGGCTCATTCTTCCAATAAATTTTATTATGTTGACTAGTATAGCTAGCCTTACTAAAATTTGATATTTCATACTGCTGATAATTGTTTGTGCTTAAAAAGTTTATGCTTTTACGATACATTTCCAAATCTAAATCTTGGTCTACAGGTTCTAGCTTTCCTTCTTTAAGCCATTTACTAAACGTCGTCCCTGATTCAATCTTCAAATTGTATGTAGATAAATGTTCCGGGCCAAGTTTAACTGCCTGTTCTAAGGTGTTTGTCCAATTCTCCATACTTTGACCCGGTAAAGCAAACATTAAATCAAAACTTAAATTATCAAAACCTATCTTTCGAGCTAAATAATAACTATTAACCGCATCCTCAACACTATGAATGCGTCCTAACTTTTTTAAAATTCTATTATTAAAAGATTGCACTCCTATACTTAATCTA
>JBNJFD010000195.1:0-3513 GCA_051746525.1 Bacillota bacterium
AGCACAATGAGGACACTGCTCTCCTAATTTAACTGTTCTAATATCTACCACATCATCTACATTAAAATCCATTCCTGGAGTTACATTAAGATAATGTTTGCCTTTTTCATTAGCTCCTGTTACCCCATTAACTATTTTCATTACTAACTCATCAGCAACTATTTTAACCTCTTCTAAATCAACAGGTCCAGTATAACCTTTCACAGTGTCTAATTCCTGATAAGTTTCTGCATCAGCTAAATCTATCTTTACTAGATCAAGATGATTAGATAGTTTAACTTCATTAACTTCATAATCTCCTCTAACTAAAGCTAAAACTGTTTCTTCAGCTGCTTCATATAACACGGCTTTAATCATCTTTTTAGCCGGCAAATCTAATTCTTCCAGTAACTCTTTAATTGTACTACTTTGGGGGGTATCAACTTTTTTCAATTCTTGTTCTGCTTCAGCAGACACCACTGCATCAACTTGAGCAGTAGCTAACTCTAAATTAGCAGCATAATCACAGCTGTCACAATAAACTACTGTATCTTCCCCTGCATCAGCTAAAACCATAAATTCATGAGAGTCATCTCCTCCAATAGTTCCTGTATCTGCTTTAACCGGTCTATATTCTAAATCACAACGGTCAAAAATTCTAGAATAGGCATCATACATAGTCTGATAACTTTCATCTAAACCAGACTCATCAATATCAAAACTATATGCATCCTTCATAATAAACTCTCGACCTCTTAACACCCCAAAACGTGGTCTAATTTCATCTCGATATTTAGTTTGAATTTGATATAAATTAATAGGTAAATCCTTATAAGACCTAACTTCATCTCTTACTAAATCAGTAATTACTTCTTCATGAGTTGGCCCTAAACAAAATTCACGATCATGACGATCATTTAAACGCATTAATTCCGGACCATAATTTTCTAAACGTCCTGACTCTGCCCATAACTCAGCTGGCTGTAGAGCCGGTAATAGCACTTCTTGAGCTCCTGCATTATTCATTTCTTCTTTTACTATATTAGAAAATTTATTAATTACTCGCTGACCTAATGGTAAATAAGTATAAATCCCTGCTCCTAATTTTCTAATCATCCCTGCTCTTAGCATCAATTTGTGACTTACAACCTCTGCATCAGCAGGATCTTCTTTTAGCGTTGGTACATACATTTGCGACAATTTCATTTTAGCTTAGCCTCCTATATAATTTTAGCTATTTCTTTAACTAATTCTGTTACTAATTCATCCGCCGGCACCTTTTTCAAAGTCTCTCCATCTTTAAAAATAAGACCCATATCTTTTCCACCAGCAATTCCTATATCAGCCTCTTTAGCTTCGCCAGGACCATTAACTACACAACCCATAATAGCTACTTGAATTGCCTTATCAATATCAGAAATCTCTTCTTCTACCTGCTCTGCAATCTCTACTAAATCAATTTCACATCTACCGCAGGTGGGACAAGAAATTATTTTAATCCCTTTTTCCCGCAAGTTTAAAGACTTTAAAATATCATAAGCTACTTTTATTTCTTCAACAGGATCTCCAGTTAAAGAAACGCGAATAGTATCACCTAAGCCCTGGGCCAAGATACTACCAATACCTACTGCTGATTTAATAGTCCCAGACTTAACAGTTCCTGCTTCTGTAATCCCAACATGAAAAGGATAATCTACTTTTTCTGCTAATAACTGATAAGCTTTTAAAGTCATTGGCACATCTGAAGCTTTAAGAGAAATAATTATATCGTCAAAACCATACTTCTCCAACAATTTGCTGTGCTTCAAAGCACTTTCTACCATAGCTTCAGCTGTAGGATGACCATATTTTTCAAGTAATTCCTGCTCTAAAGAACCACCATTGACCCCCACTCGAATCGGAACATCTTTTTCTAAAGATTTTTGGGCTACTTCTTTCACATTTTCTTCTCCTCCAATATTACCAGGATTGATTCTTAATCCATCAATTCCCCGCTCTAAAACTTCTAGAGCCAATTTATGATCAAAATGAATGTCCGCAATTAGAGGTATCTTAATCTGCTCTTTAATTTGATTAACTTTAAGAGCTGCTTCATAATCAGGAATAGCAATTCTGATCAATTCACAGCCGGCATTTTCTAATCTCTTAATCTGTGCTACAGTTGCAGTAACATCACGAGTATCAGTATTAGTCATCGATTGCACTGAAATAGGAGCTGTAGCACCTATTTCAACATCTCCTATAGTTACTGTTTTAGTAGTTCTCCTCTTCATCTTCTCACTCCCTACGTCCAGAGAAATTCCACCTTACAAAGTTGGGAAGGAATCGGACAGCTTTATTTTAAAGTACATTCTTGTTCAAATCTACATTCTTCACACTGCTGCTGTTTCTTAATATAACGATAAACTAACATATCAAGCCTTCTGATTCGCTGTAATACCTCATTAAAAGAAACTTCTTGAGTATGATGAGCGCCATCTTTCTCTTTATTCATATTATCAGCATCAGCAATTAAACGCTGTAAGTCTGTTAACTCTACATTAGCACTAACTTGACTAGAATCACTATGAAATAAAATAGCCAAAGCTATTTCTCTTGCCTTACCTAAATCTTCACCTTTTAAAGTTAGCAATTCATGAGCTCGTTCGGCTCCTTTAATAGTATGAATATCATATTCTCGATATGATTTATAATCCCATTCACCCTGATTTTCCCAAACAGTATGACCTATATCATGCAGCAACCCTGCTTTAGTGGCCAAATCAACACAAACTCCACGTTCAACTGCAAGTTCATAAGCGCTCTCTGCCACAGCTATAGAATGACTATAACCTGCTTTAGGGAGATGCTTTTTTGCTACACTATCACACATCAGTGTTTCTAAAGTTACATAATCACTCATGTTATCCCTCCTATCTAAAACAACAAATCTTCATTTCAAGTTCTAGCAAATCTTTCGGACAGTACTAACATCCCTACGTGTCTCTTTGAGACACTTCGTAACAGTCTAAGCGCTAAAGCACTTAGCTGTTTGCACAGTCGTCACATAACCCATCATTTCTTTGTACTTGAGCCCGCGCTTCTTTACCACATTCTCGGCAATTAGTACCCATTAACTCAAAACAGCTTTCACAAAACCCATGTTTCTGAGCAAATTCAGGGTCGGGCTTGCCGCATATTTTACAAACACACTCTTTACAGTAACCATCATTTTCTTGTACTTGTGCAGGTACAACCTTACCACAACCTTTGCAAGCATAGTTACCTTCTTTCTTTTCTTCTAATTCTTTTATACAGTCCTCACACAAATTTTCATGCTTTAAAATTCTAACTTGCGTTGCTTCCTTGCCACAACGATGACAATATCTATCAGTTCTTCTACCACTTACTTTATTAGGGTCTAACCATTTACTACCACGTCTTTTTTGTTGCTTCCCCATCTAATATCACCTCTTAAATTTCATAATAAAACATCAACATTGACGCCCTTTATTCTTTACTATATTTTCATTGTACTGCTTTTTTCTCATCTCT
>JBNJFD010000196.1:0-3483 GCA_051746525.1 Bacillota bacterium
TTCTATCTTAAATGACAGTTAGTGTCAATCAACTCTTAGCAAATTCCATAATTAAACAATAAAACAGTAGACTTGCCAGTGGCAAGTCTCTACAGGGTACAGGGGGCATGGCAAGTCTCTACATAGGTGATTTGTGATTTTGATATGATGTTTAATCATTTATGATGAATCAATTGATTCATCATAAATGATTTACCATGGTTTGAATATAATACCGCGGTCCTGCATCATTCCTTTAATCTGTAGGGCTGCTTTCTCTTCTGAATCAAACTGATCTAAATGTAAATCATATTGAAGATCAGTAGTTACCTGCTCTCCTAACCAAATTGTTTCAATCTGCTGCGGATTAACTGTCGTTTCAATCAACTCTAAATCACTTTGGCTTAACTCTACTGCTGTGACTATTAAAATCGAACCTGCATCAAGCATAATATGAGATACCTCTGCTAATCTTCGCAGGTGCTCTTCTTTATTATTAGCTTCTCCTTTAATATCTGCATCTACACCATAGAGCAAATTCCCTATTCCTAAAAAGTAAACTACTCGACCGCTATTAAATAGTTCCTGTTCTAAAGCCTTAGCAGTAGGTTTCTTGCCGACATCTTCTTGGCCCGTAATTAACACTAAAGTCGGCTGCTGACTGTACTGCTCTGCTCTTTCTTCTCTAGTAATCCGACTTTTCTCCCACTTATAATTTCTGAGCATTACTTTCTCTCGAACCCAACTTTGTTCATCTTCTAAAGCAGCCTCAACTAATCCACCGCCAGCAATCTCATAATCATCAACTATCACAAAGCGGCTGGTATGCTCTAATTCTGTAGCTAAATCAAAAGAAATTGCTTCATCTAATTTGAAAACACACTGCGCTACATCATGTAATTCAATTTGAGACTTATCTTCACTTTGACTCAAATCAGAAGCATCAATTACTCGCTCAATCTTTTCTAACCGAGCCTTTACCTTAGCAGTTCCTAATTTCAAATGATACTCTTTATCTTTAGTTAAAGGTTTCTTCCCCAGCCAAAACAAATTAGTCTTAATTCGAGAAGAAGATTGTGGTTCTAATTCTGATGCTAAAGTAGCAACTTCACCGCGCTTAATAAATATCTGTTCTTCTAAAGTAAAGCCTGTTGAATAACCAGCTCCTATAGTTTCAACTTTAGGGGCATTAAATCGTTCAATTGATTTAACAGTACTACTTTTACCGGAAGGATAAAAAACAACTTCATCTCCCACACTAACTTGGCCCGATTCAATTGTTCCAGCAATAATCCGTCGATTATCACCATCACGAGTAAATTTATAGACATCCTGAACCGGCATTCTAAAAGGTTCATTTTGCGGTAAAGGCTTGCTTTTGAAATTATCTAATAATTCTAAAACTGTTTCTCCTTGATACCAAGGCATATTATCAGATAAAGTAGCTAAATTATCACCTACCATCCCACTAACAGGAATAAAGCTTTTAGCCTCCATATCAATCTCTGCTAAGAAATCTGTATAATCTTCTACTATTTGTTGATAGGTTGACTGGTCATAATCAACCAAATCCATCTTATTAACTAAAACTGCTACTTGGTCAATCCCCAACATGGATAACATATAACAATGACGCTTAGAGTTCTCCTGAATTCCCTCATCAGCATCAATCACAAGTAAAGCAGCCTCTGCTCGAGCAGCACCAGTTACCATATTTTTAAGAAACTCAATATGTCCCGGCGCATCTAAAATAATATATTTACGTAAGTCAGTCTCAAAAAAGACCCGAGCGGAATCAATAGTAATCCCCTGATCTTGTTCATCCTTTAAAGCATCTAATAAGAAAGCATATTCAAAGGGTTTTGAATTCCTCCGACAAGTTTCTTTAACGTCGGCTAATTTTCCTTGTGGTAATGAATCTGTATCTGCTAGTAATCGCCCGATGATTGTACTTTTTCCATGGTCTACGTGTCCGGCGATTACTATGTTCATGTCTTGGTCTTTAACTTTATTTGCAGTCATAATTGCACTCCTTTCAACCAATTTCAGTTTATAGTTGATAATTGAGAGTTGAAAGTTTAAAAACAAATTCAACAACAATCATCTAATTTGCATTTAATTTGGTAGTTTTTATTATAGAAGTTAACATCTTAATTAGTTCTTCTGATTCAGATAATAGAGTTCTAGCATTATTTTCACTAAGAATATCTGTTGCAATTAAAAGTTCTAACCAGTATTCTGTTTCAACTGCTTCTTTTAAAGAAATAGACAATTTCGCTACAAAATCTTTACGGCTTTGCCCTTCTAAGCCTTCTCTGATATTAGCAGCTATACTAGTTCCTGAACGCAATAGTTGTTTTGCTAATACATACTCCTTTTTTTCATTACACAAATATTTATATAAATTAACTATTCTAACCGAAAAAGAGAATGCTTTTTTATAAACTATACTATTCTGTTTACTCATCAAATCACCCTTTGGAATTTTTTAATTTATTAATTATTTTATCCCTCAGAATGATTTTTATTACTTTTAGAACTTGTTTTCATTTTTTGATTTTGACTTGTCAGGTTTGATTTTCAACTGTCAACTATCAATTTTAAACTATCAACTATTTTACATATAACCGTCTTTGCGGAGTTGCTCTAGGCCTGCTCCTTCATCTGCGTCTTGGGCTCGTCCATCGCGCTCGGCTATATCAGAAAACTTACCATTTTTCAATTCTTCTACTACTTGATCAACATTACTAGCAGTTGATTGAACAGGATCAGTACACGGCTCACAGCCTAAGGAACGATAGCGCTCACCTTCTCCTCGATCATAATATAAATCAACAATTGGAATCTCTTCCCGCTGGATATACTCCCAAATATCTAATTCAGTCCAATCTAAAAGAGGATGAATTCTAACGTGAGTACCTGGAGCAAATTCTGTTTTATACTGACTCCAAAACTCCGGCGGTTGGTCTCCAATATCCCAATCATTATTTTCATCTCGGGGTGAGAAATATCTCTCTTTAGAACGAGATCCTTCTTCATCTGCTCTAGCTCCAACAATTACTCCGGTATATGGTTTAGTATTATCATCTACTTCGTATTCTCCTGTATCATGATTCATGCGATATCTTTTCCAATTACCATTTAAAGTATTCTTTAATGCTTCTGCTTTTAGTCTGCGACAGCATTCTTGATGGTCCACATTACCCTCCGGCAAAGTCATCTTTTCTGCTAAGGATTCTTCATCTTGACCATAAATCATATCTAACTTCCATTCTTTTGCTAATTTATCACGATGTTCAATCATTTTGGGAATCATATAATCAGTATCTATATGAACTAAGGGCAGCGGTACATGACCAAAAAATGCTTTACGTGCTAGCCAGAGCATAACTGTACTGTCTTTACCTACTGACCATAACATACTTAAATTGTTAAATTCACTATAAGCTTCTCTAAGAATATGAATACTTTTATTTTCAAGCTTGTCTAAATGATCCACGATTT
>JBNJFD010000197.1:0-3480 GCA_051746525.1 Bacillota bacterium
ATTAATATCTGTGATTCTCCAATGGCTAAAATGAAGATGAGCTCTATTATGGCTGCTCATTTAATTGAACATCAAACTGGTTTAGAAACAATTCCTCATATAACTTGCCGCGATAAAAATATAATTGCTTTACAGGGGGATTTATTAGGTGCTGCTCAATTAGGAGTTAAAAACATATTAGCTATTACAGGTGATGACCCTACTGCTGGTGACCATCCTAATGCTAGTCCTGTTTTTGATACTAATTCTATTGGAATTATAGAAACTGTCCAGAAATTAAATCAAGGCTTAGATTATAATGAAAATGAATTGACTGGCTCTACTGATTTGACTGTAGCAACAGCTGGTAATTTAGGAGCAGATGATTTAGCAGAAGAAATAGAAAAATTAGAAAGAAAAATCGACGCAGGAGCAGATTTTATTCAAACTCAACCTGCCTATGATTTAAAAACCTTAGATAATTTTTTAGCTAAAACAGAACATTTAGATGTGCCTATTTTGATTGGTATCTTACCACTGACTAGTTTTAAAATGGCGCAGTACTTAGATAATAGTGTGCCGGGAATTAAAATACCACAGCAGATAATTGAACGAATGGAAGGACAAGATTCTGCTGAAGGAATTAAAATTACACGGGAATTTTTAAAACAAGCTCATTCTAAGTTAGATGGAATTCATATTATGTCAGCTAAAAGATCAGATGTATTATTAGATATTTTAAAAGGAATAGTTTAGTAATTAAGCACTAGGCAAATTAGCCTGGTGTTTTTTTATTTAAAGGGAATTATTTTTCTATAGTAGGTTAATACTATTACTAAACTAATTTATGAGGTGAGTTAGATGAATTTACCAAGACATATCGGTGTGATTCCCGATGGCAACCGAAGATGGGCCCAAGAAAATGGATTATCTAAAGCAGAAGGTTATACTTATGGTTTGGCCCCTGGACTACAGCTATTTAAGCTTTGTCAAAAACTTGGCATCCAAGAACTAACTTATTATGGATTCACTATGGATAATACTAAACGAAAAAATGTTCAGACACAAGCCTTTACTAAAGCCTGTGTAGAAGCAGTAAAAATGTTAACCTATGAAGATTCAGAATTATTAGTAGTAGGGAATACGACATCACCTAAGTTCCCCTCTGAATTACTTCCTTATACTAAAAACAGAACAGTTTTTGGTTCAGGAGGAATTAAAGTCAATTTTTTAGTTAACTATGGCTGGCACTGGGATTTAGGCAATTTAGATGAAAAGAAACAACACTCTAAGAAAGGAATTATTTCATCTTTAAAATCAAAAGAAATTTCTAGAATTGATTTGATTATCCGCTGGGGAAATCGACGCAGATTAAGTGGGTTTTTACCAGCTCAATCTGTTTATGCCGATTTTTATGTAGTAGAAAATTATTGGCCCGATTTTAAAGAACTAGATTTCTACCAAGCACTAGACTGGTATCAAGAACAAGATGTGACTTTGGGGGGCTAGACGCAACATGCATAATGCTCTGCATATTGCTTATCTTAAGTACTATGCACTAAAACTAAATACTCTGGATTCCACGAAGTGTTTTCTGCTTTTTAGAAAACACAGAGAGGTTAGACGCAATATGCATAAGCTATATGCTAGATTATATGCTATTTCTTACTGCTTAACTGTTCCACTGCTTAACTGTTTAACTATCAACTATTAACTATTAACTATCAACTATATTAAAACCTTGCCCCATAATAAAACTAATGCTGTTAAAACCCATAAAATATATCTTCTTAAATCTCCATTATGCCAGGCACTTAATTGAGCACCAATCTGATTAACCCCCTGTCCTAATAATAGATAGAGGTCAAAATCATAATGTTGATGTTCTTGCGGTTTAATCAATTCATAAGCAACTTTAAATAAAACTACTGCTATTAAAGTAGGCTGTAAAGCAGTCCAAATATAATGTGGAGAAAAATAATGAACTTCTTTAGGCACTCCTCCTAAAAGCTCTATTCCTAATTGAGGCTTTAATCCTACTAGTAAATTTAAACTCGCTAACATAGTCATAGCAGTAATCATACTTTTAGTAGGTTTCTTATTAATTGTAATCTGATGTCTGGTGTCATTAAAGAAAGCAAAATAAGCTATTTTTATTACTACCAAAGCATTAATAATCCCTGCTAAATATAATCCCCAAGTCAAGATAGGATTTGTTAATCCTTTTTTTATTAATAGTTTACTTATATGTCCATTAAATAATGGAATTCCAGCAATAGAAGCCAGACCAATCAAAGATAATAATGTTACTTTAGGTAATTTTTTAACTAAATTATTTAACTGTCTTAAATCTTCTTCCCCGGTAGTATAGATAATAACTCCAATTGTCATAAATAATAAGCCTTTATAAACAATATGATTACCCAAATGTAGAAAAGTTCCTATTTGGCTTAAATCACTAGTACTACCTATAGCAATAATCATATAGCCAATTTGACTAATTAACAGATAAGATAATATTTTTCTAATTTTGTTGTGTCTTAAAGCCCATAGTGCAGCTAAGACTGCTGAAAAAACTCCAGCATAAGACAAATAGTTAACATTGCGTAATAGTTTATAACAAGCATAGACTCCTACTTTAGTAGTATAAGCAGATAAGATTACACTAATATAAAATGGTGTGCGAGTATAATTCTTTGGCATCCAAGTATGTAACCCAATAAAAGCTAATTTAATTCCCACTGCTAAAATGAAAAACGGCAGACCCACGCTAACTGTAGTTAAAACCATTGACCCAGTAGTAGTATAGTGCAATAATATGCCCCATAATAGGCTAATTGCTCCTACTAAATGCATAATGAAATAATAATAACTTGTCTGTCTAGTAATAGGTTTTTGGTTATTATAGATTAAAAAATAAGAGCTAATAGTCATTAATTCCCAACAAATATAGAAAGAGAAGAAATCTCCGACAAAAATAATAGCCAATGAACTTCCTATATAAAAATAAGTTAAACAATAATCTTTAGTACTAAAAAGATTATTGGCATAAATTACACTAGCAAAACTAAAAAATACAAAAATAAGAGCAATAAATTGTTTAACTGCTGTTACTTCTAATAATATTAATTCAAAGTCTAAAAAAGGCACTGTTAATAATTGGCCCTGGGGTAAGTTGAAAATAGAAACTAATGCCGTAAGAGAAATTACTACAGCAAAAGCAGTTTGCCATTCTTTTTTGATAAAATATAGTACTAAACTACCAGTTAAATAAAATAAAGCAGGATTAATCATAAATCAACCTCCTAACAATACTACAGTTTGATTAATTAAATTTAAGGCTACAGCAGGAAAAAATCCTAGTATTAAGCATAAACTCGTTGTAGTTGTAGCAACTGCTGTTAATAATAAATTGTTTTTTTCTACCTTCTTTTTTATTTCAGATTTTTGATATAAAACTCGGATTACTTTTAAATAATAAATTAAAGATAAAATAGTCCC
>JBNJFD010000198.1:0-3475 GCA_051746525.1 Bacillota bacterium
AAAAAACCAGGAGAAATGATTAGCAAAGTAGGGTTAGCAATGGTTTATGGAACAACAATTCCAACAACTGCTCCTAATAAAACAGCAGCAGTTGCCTTCATGAAGTTTTTATTAGGTGCAGAAGGGCAGGAAATCATGAGTTCAAATGGACAGCCTTCTATAGCACCAGCAGATGTTAATGATGTAGGTCAAGTTCCAGAAAAAATAAAGCCTTTAGTTAACTAAGGCAAATAATAAAAAGGAGTAGGATTATGCGTTATTCTTTTTTTCATCTAATATTAACTATATTAGCTATTATATTATTAATTTTTATACTTGCACCCTTGGTTAAATTGACTACAGGTTCTAGTGCTGAGTTAGTAATTTCCACTGTACAAGAGCAAGAAGTTTATAGGTCTATTTTATTGACTTTTAAAGCTTCTTTAGTAGCAACATTATTAACTTTGTTATTAGGGATTCCTTTAGCTTATTTATTAGCTAGATTTGAATTCCCTGGGAAATCTCTTGTTGAAGGGGTTATTGATTTGCCAGTAATGGTGCCTCATACTGCAGCAGGGATTGCTCTGCTCACAGTATTTGGTAAGCGATTTTGGGGTGGGAAATTATTTGCTTATTTTGGGATAGAATTTGTAGGTAAGTTTGCAGGGATTGTAATTGCAATGATGTTTGTTAGTTTGCCTTATTTAATTAATGAAGTTAAAGAAGGGTTTAGAGCAATTAATGTCCGGTTAGAAAAAGTAGCTAGAACATTAGGAGCTAGCCCATTGCAAACTTTTTTTAAGATAGCATTGCCTTTGAATTTAAATCATATTTTTTCTGGTTCAATTATGATGTGGGCTAGAGGTTTATCAGAATTTGGCGCAGTTGTGATTTTAGCTTATCATCCAATGGCAGCACCTGTTTTAATTTATGAGCGATTTACCTCTTATGGGCTTAAATATTCAAGACCGATAGCAGTTGTAATGGTAATTACTACTTTATTAGTTTTTTTAAGTTTAAGGCTGCTTCATAGTACTAGTAAGGAGCGAACTGAGCAATGATTAAACTAGAGAATATAAATTGCAATTTAGGAGATTTCCAAATTCGAGATGTTGATTTAAAGATTAAAGAAGAAGAGTACTTTATTATTTTAGGGCCAACTGGGACCGGGAAATCAATTCTGCTAGAATTAATTGCTGGGCTGCAGGTTCCAGAACAGGGAGATATTTGGTTTGGAGAGCAGCGAATAACTGATTTACCCCCGGAAAAAAGAAAGATTGCTATGGTATATCAGGATTATATGTTATTTCCTCATTTGAATGTTAGGGAAAACATTATTTTTGGCTTAAAAGTCAGAAAAATAAAAGTTGATAGAGAAGAGTTAGAGCAGATTGTATCTTTATTAGGAATTAGCCATTTATTGGCCCGTTCAGTAGAAACTTTAAGTGGTGGTGAGAAACAGCGCGTGGCTCTAGCTAGAGCTTTAATTACTGCACCTCGGATTTTATTATTAGACGAGCCTCTAAGTGCATTAGACCCGAATACAACAGAAAGATTACAGCAGGATTTAAAAAAGATACATGCTGAATTAGGGACAACTACTTTACATGTTACTCATGATTTTGATGAAGCCTTAGCTTTGGCAGATAGAGTTGGAATCATGAATCAAGGAGAATTAGTACAAGTGGGAGTTACAGAAGATGTATTTAAACAGCCTAAGACTGATTTTGTAGCTAATTTTGTAGGTGCTAAAAACATATTTCAAGGTTTAATAATTGAAGAAGAGCAGGATAAATTTGTACAACTTAAAGATGATTTGAATTTAGCTGTAGTTACTGAACAGCAGGGTGAAGTTAGTATAGTGATTCGTCCTGAAGACATTATCATGTCTAATCAAGCTTTGAATTCTAGTGCTCGTAATACTTATCAAGGGCAAATAATAGCGATTCAAAAACGTTTATCTTTAGTAGAAGTTAGAATTAATATTGGAATAGAATTGAGTGTTTATATTACACATCATTCTTTAAAAGAGTTAGAAATTAAAGTAGGAAAAGAATTATATATTGCTTTTAAAGCTTCAGCAATTCATGTTTATTAAATATATAGTACTGGAAGGGTGGTTAAATGTCTAATTTCTTTGATTTAGTTGCTATAGATAAAATTTCTGATATTTTTGAAAAAGAATTAAGCAAGCAGTTAGAAGTTGAAACAATTTCAATTATAGCTGCTCGAGATAGAATATTGGCCCAAGATATAGTTAGTGCAGTTGATTTGCCTCCTTTTACTCGTTCCACAATGGATGGCTATGCTGTTCAAGCCCAAGATACTTTTGGAGCTACAGAAAATTTGCCTGTTTATTTAAATATAGCGGGCGAAGTAGAAATGGGGAGTAGAATAGAATTAGAAATTAAGTCCGGACAAGCAGTTGCAATTCCGACTGGTGGCATGCTGCCTTCAGGTGCAGATGCTGTGGTGATGGTTGAATATACTGAAACTTTAGATGAAAACGATATTGAAATTACTACAGCAGTAGCCGCAGGAGAAAATATTGTCCAAAAAGGTGAAGATATTAGCCGGGGTGATACTTTGTTAAAGCAGGGTCATTTATTGCGCTCACAAGATATAGGAGCATTAGCGGGGATTGGTATTACTGAAGTTGATGTTTTTGCTCAGCCTAAAGTGACAATTTTCTCTACTGGAGATGAATTAGTTGCACCTGAAGAAAAACCGGAATTAGGAGAGATTAGAGATATTAATTCCTATTCCCTTGGTGCTGTAGTAGAAAAAGTTGGTGCTGAAGTAGATTATGGTGGGATTATTGCCGATGAAAAGGATAAATTACAGGATAATTTAGCAGCCCAATTGGATAGTAGTGATTTGATTATTTTATCTGGAGGAAGTTCAGTAGGAGTTAAAGATTTAACTATAGAAGTTTTAAATGAGCTTGGAGAGCCAGGAGTAATGGTTCATGGAGTATCAATCAAGCCTGGCAAACCAACAATTTTAGCTTTAGTAGAGCAAACTCCAATAGTTGGTTTGCCTGGTCATCCAACATCTGCTTTAGTTGTTCTTGAACGGATAGTAGTTCCTATGCTGCAAAGTTTAGCTGGGAGGTCAAATGTTGAGCCCCAGATGCAGAGTCAAATTAGTGCTAAATTAGGGCGCAATTTAGCTTCTACTGTAGGACGTGAAGAATATGTGCGAGTAAGTTTAGAGAAAAAAGAAGAACTGTGGGCCAATCCTATTATGGGGAAATCTAGTTTAATTACAACTATGGTAGAAGCAGATGGATTAGTTAAAATTGAGTTAGGTAAAGAAGGGCTAAAGCAGGGGGAAGAAGTTCAAGTTTTATTATTTGAATAGCTACTAGCAGTAAATTGACACTGCTGTTTTCAAGGGAGGTTGAAGCAGTTGCAAAATAATAATGTAAAATTATTCAAATCAAGGTAAAAAACTTTTTAATTTATTGCCTAAATATAGGGCACCCTATATTTAG
>JBNJFD010000199.1:0-3433 GCA_051746525.1 Bacillota bacterium
CTCCTTCCTTATTATCATTTTACCATTATATTGAATCTATTTCAACTATATCCAACAGATTGCAAAAAAAATAATCCAACCCGATTCAGGTTGGATTAGGTCTTATACTTTTCCCTTTCTCTACTCTTTGAACTTTTTCCCATCTTGTCCTTATACATCTTCTTATCAGCAATTGAAAATAATTTGCCAGCATTCATAGTATAATCATTAGAATGGGCATACCCTATTGAAATATTAACTGCTAAACATTTCACAACTTTTTTAGCCTGCTGCTCCTGCTGCTGCAGCCCGTCTGCTTCTACATTGGAGTCCTGAGCCTGTTGATTGTGCTTTTTACATTGGGATTTTATATTGTTATAAGCTTCTTTAAGAAATGACTTATCTTTTTGATAAACAATTATCCCAAATTCATCTCCTCCAATTCTAGCCACAAAATCATCTTCGGCAAAAGAAACAGATATAATATCAGCAGCTAATTTAATAACTTCATCTCCTACAATATGTCCATAAGTATCATTAATGTTTTTCAAATCATCAACATCACAAATAGCTATTGCTACTGTTAATTCTTGATTAATATTATTCATTTCTTTTTCAAAAGCATCGCGATTATATAATCCCGTCATAGTATCTGTAGTATTTAAATACTTCAACTCTTCAATTAAGCGATATCTTTCTGTTACATCTGTGAGCACAAATAAAACTTCATCACTACCATAAGGAATTGTACGCACATTATAATAATTTTTTTGATTATTATAGACAATATTTACATCAAATTGCTGCGGTTCTCCAGTTTGTAGAGTTCTTTTTATATTTTTCATAAATGATTCACTAATTGCTTGGTCATGATAATTTTTTATATTATCATATTCTTCATTAATTAAGGCATCTATACTAGTTGATGAGGGATAATGTTCAATAATCCTCCCCTGTTTATCCAAAAGAAGACAGGTATCAGGAAGAGCATTTAAAATTGACTTGATTCTAGAATTAGTCTGTTCCAGCTCTTCTAGCCGTTCCTGAAGTTCTGGATAATAACTCTTTTTAAAAGAGTTCTCACCTAAGCCTATAATTTTATTTCTTAAATCTGATTTAGAACTACTATTATTAGACGATGATTTTTTCATAAATACCCTCCAAATCATCTTTGTCAGGAGCTACAGGGTTAGTTACCATACAGGAATCATTCATAGCATTATCTACTAGTATAGATATATCATCAGCAGTTGCCTCAACATCTGTTAGTTGAGCAGGAATATCTAATTGTTCTCTAATAGAGCTGACTTTTTGTGTTAATATCTTTTTAATTTGTTTATCTGTTTTACCTTCAATTTCAATTCCCATAGCTTGAGCAATATCAATATACCTTGATGCCGCATATTCAAAGTTATAGGCAATTACATGTTCTAGTAAAATACTATTACATTCTCCATGAGGCAAATCATATTTGCCACCTAAACTATGAGCCATAGCATGTACAGCACCTAAACTAGCATTAGAAAAAGCTAAACCCGCATGTAAACTTCCTAACATTAAATTATTTAATAAATTAATATCATTATTTTCTTCTGAAATGTGAACTAGATTGTCAATAATTAAATTAATTGCTTTTAAAGCATGAACATCAGAGACTGAAGAATGAGCATTAGAAACATAAGCCTCAATAGCATGAGTTAAAGCATCCATTCCTGTACAAGCTGTTAAATAATAATCCATTGTGGATAAAGGCAGTGGGTCAATTAAAGCTGCATCAGGAACTACAGCTTTACTAACAATAGCAACCTTAGTGTTATTAGTAGTATCCAAGACAATTGAAAATTGAGAAATTTCTGCTGCTGTACCAGCAGTGGTAGGAATACATACTAAAGGAAGACTCGGTACTTCTATTTTATCTACACCTTCATAATCAAGAATATGCCCACCATTAGTAGCTACAATGCCAATCCCTTTAGCACAATCCATAGGACTACCGCCCCCTACGGCTGCAATAAAATTACAATCTTCTTCGCGCAATTTTTCCACGCCTTTCATTACCTCATAATCGCGAGGATTAGAAGATATATTTTTATACACTACTGAATCAATATTGTATTCTGCTAAACTTTCTTTAACATCCTCCACCCATCCAGCAGAAATTATTCCCGAATCCGTAACAATTAATACTTTTTTTGCACTTAAATTTTTAGCATATTGTCCTACTAATTGTCGTGAATCTAAACCAAATAAAAACTCAGGTGCAAAAAACTTTCTTAATTCTAAACTATTCTTTTCAACCATTTAGTTCACCACCTTAATTGATAAAGTATTAGCTATTAATAGGGTTCTATCTATTAGTTATAGGTTTGTGCGTAATCCTTAATATAAACAAATCATTCTATATTATTAATTATTCAAGAAAGAAATAAATGTTTCCTGCATTTTGATAAATAAAGCTAGTTTTTGTCAAAAAATTAAAAACTCCCCTAAGCTTAGGGGAGTTTCCATAGAGTTAATCTACTTTTAATAATTATTCTGTTAAATAATCTGATAAAACAGGAATTACCTGTTTCTTTCTAGATAAAACTCCATCTAAATAAACCTCATTATTTACTACATCAACCTCAAATACATCTTCTACAACTGCAACAGCATCATCACTCATTAACAACAAACTACCTTCTGCTAAAATATCTGTCACTAATAAAATTAAAAATTGATAATTATTTTCTGCAACTAACTCTTCAATTGCAGCTAGAATATCACTTTTAATCCCCTCCACCTGATTAGCATCCATTACTTCAATCTGTCCTACTCCAATAGTATCTCCAGCGAATTGATACTCTTTATAATCATTAGTTACTAATTCTTTAGGAGCCAATTTCTGAACTACAGAACCTGCTTTAAACATTTCAACTCCATAATCTTTAATCTCAACTCCTAATTGCTGCGCTAACATTTCAGCCATCTCCTGATCTTCTGTTGTAGAAGTCGGCGAACGGAAAATTACTGTATCTGATAAAATAGCTGATAATAACAATCCTGCCATTTGATCATCAATTTCCACATCTTGTTCCTGATACAGCTTAGCCACAATAGTAGAAGTACAACCTACAGGTTCATTCCTGAAATAAATCGGGTTTCCTGTCTCCACATCCCCAATACGATGATGATCAATAATCGCTACTATTTCCGCCTCTTCTATCCCGGCAATTGCCTGACTTTTTTCATTATGATCTACTAAAGTTACTTTATCAGCAGCAGTAACCTCCTCTACTAAAGGCGGTGCCTCCACATCAAAACGATCTAAAATAAATTCAGTCTCAGCATTAATTTTCCCTGTTCTAATTGCTTGAACATCTTCCCCTAATTCCTGTTGTAAATTAGCATATGTAATCGCTGCACAAATTGAATCAGCATCAGGATTCTGATGCCCCACTACATAATTACTCAT
>JBNJFD010000200.1:0-3416 GCA_051746525.1 Bacillota bacterium
ATTCAACTTCACCTTTTTCTAATAAAAATTTTGCATTACCCAAAGGCTGAACTTCTAGATAATCATAAAATTTAGCAATCTCTAATATTTTATCTTCAGATTTGCCTTGCAGTACTGCTTTATAAAGCTGACCTGCTTCACAAGCCGAACCTATAATTAAACCTTCTCTTTTTTCTAATAGCTCACTTTTCAAAATCCTCGGTACTCGATGAAAATTATTAACATGAGCTTGAGAAACTAATTTATATAAATTTTTAAGGCCACGGTCATTTTTAACTAAAATAGTAGTATGATAAGGATGCATTCGTTTATAATCTATTTCACTAGTTAAATTATTAATTTGATTTAATTTATGCACATCCTGCTCTAACATTAAATCCATTAATTTCAAAAATATCTGTGCCGTAGCAGCAGCATCATCATCAGCTCGATGATGATTGTCTAAATTAACTTTAAACTTTTTAGCTAATTTTTTTAGTTTATAACTTTTCATATCAGATAACAAAGCTCGTGATAAATTTAATGTATCTAAAGCTGAATTAGTTAATTCATCTTGCCCTAATCTTTTTAATTTATCCTCAATAAATCCTAAATCAAAAGATAAATTATGAGCAACTATAGTTGCATCACCAACAAAATCAAGCCAATCTGCCATAGCACTTTCTATATCAGGAGCATCTGCTACCATAGTATCAGTAATCCCCGTTAATTCCGTAATTCTTTCTGGAATATTTGTTTCTGGATTGACAAAACTCTGATAACTATCTACGATTTGACCAGATTTAATTTTAGTAGCACCAATCTCAATGATTTGATTATGATGTGGATTAAATCCTGTAGTTTCTAAATCAAAAACAACATAAGTTTCTGATTCAATTTCTTGACCACTAGGGTTTAAAATGATTGGTTCTCCATCATCTACTAGATAAGCTTCTATTCCATAAATCATTTTAATATCTTTCCCTTGGGCTGCTTGATAAGCATCAGGAAAAGCCTGCACTACCCCATGATCTGTCACAGCAATAGCTTGATGCCCCCACTCTTCAGCTCTATTAACTATTTCTCCTATATCAACTACAGAATCCATAGCACTCATTTTACTATGAAGATGTAACTCTACTCTTTTTTCTTCAGCTTGATCTTGCTTACTTTCTTTAGAAATAGCCATTACTGCATTAGCCATCAATGATAGTTCTTGGTCATATTTATCATACTGTACATTCCCTTTAACTCTGACCCATTGACCTTCACTAATATTATTCGCTAAACTACCACCTTGATCCTCAAAAGCTTTGGCTTTAATCGAATTAGTCTCATCTGTAATAGAGAATATAACTAAATTATTACCACTCTGCAATTGCCTGATTGTCAAATCAAAAACTTTAGCTTCAACTACAATATTTCGCCGTTCACTATTAACCTCATCTAACGGTTCTGCTTCCCCTTTGAATTTCTTGCCATACCACACAGGACTGCTGCCTGTCGAAGACCCTCCTGCATTTGAACCCTGTTGAGGCGGCGGCATAGAATTAATTAAATTATCCATATAATCTTTATTTTCTTGTTCCTGCTCATTTTTTATTTCCTGTAATTCTGCTGCAAAATCACCTTCAGCAAATTTAACTTTAATTTGTTTATTGTATTCTTCAGCTAAAAGCTGTTGAAAAATACGGTCACAATTTTTATTTTCTAAAGCTTCTACTGCAACTTTACTTTTGACAAAAACAGTTAACTCCTGCTTATCTAATTCCCATTTAGCTGATGACAACCAGCCATTAGTCTTGGCTGACTTTTCTTTTACTGCTTCTAATATATCTAACCACTGTTCTTTTAGAACAAGCTCTAAGGGCAACTCTGGGTCATAATATTCAAGTTCTAGAGTTAACTTGCCATTAGTCAATATTGTTTCACTTTCAGTTTCTATTTTTTCTTCAATCCCTAAATTTTGCGGAACTTTCAATTTGACTTGGCAGGTTTTTGTTGTAGGCTCTACCACAACTGATTTTATCTTTATTTTTTCAGCTACTACATCAGAAACACCCAAAAAGTTTTGTAAATCATCTTTAAATTTATTATTAGTGCCCGGATTAATAACTACTTGTTTCATATTTATCTCTCCTTTAATCAAGTGCCTCAATTTCTAATTCCTCTACGTCCTCTAATTGAGACAACAACTCAATTAACTGATTTTTCTTTACATCATTAGCAGTTTTTAATTCTAATTCAATCATTACCATTGCTTCATTTTGGCAAGGACTGATATTCAAATTATGGATTATAAATTTAGAATTTTTAAACTTTTGACCAAGTTTGCCTAAAAAACCTGGCTGGTCTAAAACTTTAAACCTAACTTCCCAATTTAATTCTCTTTTATAAAAATTATCTTCTAACTTGTTTAAAATAGTCAAAGTTATGATTACTAAAAAAGTAACAAAAATACCACTAACATAAAAACCAGCCCCAATAGCTAATCCAATCCCAGCTAAAGCCCACATACTAGCAGCAGTAGTTAGCCCTTTTACTGAAAAACGGTCTCTAATAATTGTTCCCGCACCTAAAAATCCAATCCCACTAACTACCTGAGCTGCTATTCGACCTGGGTCAATATCTTTTGAATATTCAGGAAAACTTAAAAATAATTTAATAGAAACAATCATCATTAAAGCCGAACCCACTGAAACCAAAATATTGGTTCTAAATCCTGCTGGTCTTGAATTCCGTTCTCTTTCTATGCCAATTAAAGCCCCCATTAAAAAAGCTAAAACTAATCTAATTATAGTTTGTTGGTAAGTCATTTTTTATAATTCCTGTTCTATTAATTTTTTTATCTCCTTGATAGCTTCTTCTGCATTAATATTCATTTCTGCTCCACTTTGCCTTAATTTAACTTCTAATTCGCCATCTGCTAAAGATCTAGCTCCAATAGTTACTCTAATTGGACAACCTACTAAATCAGCATCATTAAATTTAACTCCAGCTCGTTCATTACGGTCATCTAATAAAACCTCAATCCCTGCCTGCTTTAAATTTTGATATAATTCTTGAGCTTTATTTTCAACCTCTTCACCAGCTCCTAAAGGCAGCAAATGAACTGTAAATGGAGCTAAAGCCGTCGGCCATTTAATACCATAATCATCATGATTTTGCTCAATTGCAGCAGCAATTGTTCTGGTAATTCCAATACCATAACATCCCATAACTAAAGGCTGTGGTTTGCCATTTTCATCTAAGAAAGTAGCATCTAATGCTTGACTATATTTAGTTCCTAATTTAAACACTTGTCCAACCTCAATACCAGGTGTCTGTTCTAAATTACCAGCACAATGAGGACACTGCTCTCCTAATTTAACTGTTCTAATATCTACCACATCATCTACATTAAAATCCATTCCTGGAGTTACATTAAGATAATGTTT
>JBNJFD010000201.1:0-3357 GCA_051746525.1 Bacillota bacterium
AGCAGGAGAGATTAATTGGGATTTAGAAGTTAGTGACAACCTAGAATATTGGCAGGGGAAGATGAAGATTGGTGAAGAATCAGCAGTGCCGATTATTGAGCAGCTAAAAGAAGAGATTGTTCCAATTAAAAATGTGATTATTGATGCTCCACCGGGGACTACTTGTCCTACTATTGAAGCAGCAGTAGATAGTGATTACTGCATTTTAGTAACTGAGCCGACGCCTTTTGGATTACATGATTTAAAAATGGCCGTGCAGGTAGTAGAAGAAATTGATAAGCCTTATGGAGTGATTATTAATCGAGCGGAAGAAGATGCGGATGGAATTATTGAAGATTATGCTGCAGAAAATGATATAGAAATTTTACTTAAGATACCTTTTCAGCGTCAAATTGCTGAGTTATATTCAGAGGGGATTCCTTTTGTGGAAGAATTGCCAGAGTGGAAAGCTAAATTCCAAGAGGTTTTTGAGGATATTCAGGCGGTGGTAAAATGAAAAAGTTAACAGTAATTAGCGGTAAAGGTGGTACAGGTAAAACTACTGTTACTGCTAACCTAGGGGCGTTGGCCCAAGATTTAGTATTAGCAGATTGTGATGTGGATGCCCCTAATTTACATCTATTAATGAATCCTTTAGTAGAGAGTGAAGAAGACTACCAAGGGGCCAAGCTAGCTATTAAAGATGATAAAAAATGCATAGACTGCGGCAAGTGTTATCAATTATGTGAATTTAATGCTATTACTGAAAAATATGAAGTTGATGAGTTAAAATGTGAAGGTTGTGGATTGTGTGTTGCTATGTGTCCTACAGATGCTTTAAGATTGGAAAAACAGATAACAGGGAAGTTATATTATTCTCAATCTGCAGTAGGGACTATGGTGCACGCTAAGTTGAAAATTGGAGCTGAGAATTCTGGAAAATTAGTTAGTGAGGTTAAAGAAAAAGCAGAAATTTTAGCCCAAGAAGAAGAAAAAGAATTAGTTTTAATTGATGGTTCGCCGGGGATTGGGTGTCCTGTAATTGCTTCTTTAAATGGAGTAGATGGAGCTTTGGTTGTGACTGAACCTACTCAATCAGGCTTAGCTGATTTAAAAAGAGTATTAAAAGTGATTGAGCACTTTTCAATTTCTGCTATGGTAGTAATTAATAAAGTTGATTTGAATCTTGATTTGAGTCAAGAAATAGCTAACTTTTGTCAAAACAAAGATGTAGAAGTAGTAGGAGAAATTCCATTTTCAGATATAGTAGTTGAAGCTATGCGCCAAGGAGAGTTAGTAGTGGATTATGCTGCTGATAGTAAAGCTGCAGCAGCTATGCGGGATATTTGGGAAGAGGTAAAAGAGCAATTGGCAATTAAAAGCAATAAAGTAATTAGTAAAGAGTAAAGAGTAAAGAGTAAAGAGTAAAGAGTAAAGAGTAAAGAGTAAAGAGTTAAACTAACAATAATCAAGGGGGAGTTAAAATGCATAAAATCGCAATTCCAACGGATAATGGTAATGTAGCAGCACATTTTGGGAGATGTCCACAATTTACATTAGTGGAGGTAGAAAATGATGAAATTACTGAGCAAAATTTAATTGATAATCCAGGACATAAGCCCGGATTTCTGCCTCGCTTTTTAAATGAGCAAGGTGCTGATTGTATTATTGCTAGCGGTATGGGTCGTAAAGCGAAAAATATTTTTGATGACAATAATATTGAAGTAGTAACGGGAGCTAGTGGGCCAATTGCTGGAGTAGTAGAATCTTATATTCAAGATAGATTAGATACAGAAGAGAATATTTGTGACCATGATCATTCTGATCATGACCATGACTGTCATTAATTAAATTGAGCTTTATTAACTTCCGCAGGTTAAAGCCTGCGGTTTAAAGTTTATGGGATTAGAGAGGAGAGTTTTTAATGTATAATAAAGAAGATGGAATTTATCAATTAGAAATGGGAACTGTTAAAGAAGGATTTATTGCGATAGCTAGTGGTAAAGGTGGTGTAGGTAAATCAACAGTTACTGCTAATTTAGCAGTAGCTTTAAGTCAAGCAGGAAAGAAAATAGGAATTATAGATGCTGATATTAGAGGGTTTAGCATTTCTCGTATTTTAGGGGTTACTGAACGTCCTAAAGCTGAAGGAGAGTCAATTATTATTCCTCCGGAGAAAATGGGAATTAAAGTGATGTCTATGGGTGGAATAATGGAAGAAGAAAAAGCAATTATTTGGAGGGGACCATTATTAAATAAAACATTAGAGCAGTTTGTTAAAGAGGTTAAATGGGGTGAATTAGATTATTTATTATTTGATTTGCCGCCGGGGACAGGAGATATGCCCCTCAATGTGATGCAGCAGCTGCCAGATTCTGAATTATTAGTGGTCACTACTCCCCAAGTAGCTGCCACTAAAGTAGCAGGAAGAGTAGCTAAAATGGCAGAGCAGTTAAATTGTAATTTGCTAGGAGTAATTGAAAATATGTCATATTATAAATGTGCTGAATGTGGAGCTAAAGAATATATTTTTGGTCAAGGTGGTGGAGCAGAACTAGCTGCTAATTTAAATACGGAGTTATTAGCTGAATTCCCATTAGTTGCTGAAGTTAGAGAAGGTAGTGATAAAGGTAATCCAATAGTAACTGCTAATCCAGAATCTGAAATAAGTAAAAAATTTATGGGATTAGCTGAAAAAATAATAAAAACATAAAAAAACTCTCACAACAGCTAAATGAAAATAATTTTCATTTAGCTGTTGACTTTTAAAATTTAGAGCGATATAATCAGGCATGTAAAAGAAAGGAGTTGTTTAAAATATGGAATTTAAAGTTGCTGGTGCTACAGATAATGAACAAGGTTTAATTACAGGTCATTTTGGTGAAGCGGAATGCTATTGCCTGTATAAAATTAATGAACAAGAAATTGAAAAAATAAAAAAGATAGATAACACCACTACAACTGAGGAAGAGTTTCATGCTTCTGCTGATAAAGCTGAAAGTATTAAAGAATTATTAAAAGAAGAGGGTGTAGAAGTAATATTGTCTAGAAAGTTTGGCCCTAATTTGGAACTAGTTAAAAAAGATTTTGTTCCAGTAATAGCTAGAAGATATACTTTGGAGAATGCAGTAAAATTTTTGCAAAATAATTTAGCTTTAATAAAACAGCAGTGGGATAAAGAGCAGCATAGAAGCCCAATAGTTTTAGATGGGCAAAATTATCATAGAAGATAAAATTGAATTAGCTATCCATCCCAGGTTTTTGGCCCTGGGATTTTTTAAGTAGGGAAACTCTAATTTATTGTTGACATATGTTCATAACAGAGGTATAATATAATTGTAATGAACAAATGACCAAAATGATTAAAAGGAGCTGATT
>JBNJFD010000202.1:0-3354 GCA_051746525.1 Bacillota bacterium
TGACTGCTGAGCATGCTGCTGTTCATTTAAATAAACATATTTATATACCGTAGCTAATACTACGGCAATAATTAAAAATATTATTATACTGATTATTATTAAGGTTTGTTTTATTTCTTTATTAAATATTTCAGATAATGGCCTTTTTTTCACTACAGTAACCTCCATATAAAAAGTCTAATTTAATATTTAAAATAATCACGTATATAATATTATATCTGCTTATAATCTTGTATTTCGATAATCTCTTACAAAATCCTGCAAAATAATATATTTTTATCTCCATTATGGCTGTAGTCATAGCTCAAAAAAAACAAAAAAAATTAAACCCTAGGCTAACTTCATATTTTTAGAAGTCAGCCTAGGGAATGATTAAAATATAGCTACCCTACAAGTAATCTGTTCTTTTACTACCAATTTTAAACCTCATACTTTAAGACTAGCTAATTAACTCAAACTTCTTACTCTAGAAAATTAAAAATGTTAATCTAACCTTAAAAACTGTGGTTCTTGGGAGGTAGTAAACTTACTTGTTTTGCAGTTAATCTAAATCCGGATTCCTTTTTTTAATTCAACTTTAGTTTTTTAATAAATCGTTTACACTTTGTTCTGTTTCTTTATTACGTTTTTTCATTATTACTTATAGGGCTTAATTCTTATTTCTTCAAACTTAAATCACCCGATAAATTGGTCAATTATTACACCATTGGCCAATTTAGCTCTTACTATTTTCACACTAGCTCTGTAACTCAATTTAACTAACTTAACTCTATAAATCGATTTTACCACTAACATGCTGAAAAGTAACAACCAAATTTGCTAATTTAAATCTCTGTTACAAAATCAAAATCATTCTAAAAACCATGGTGGTTCAATTAAACTAATTTCTTTCTCCTATCAGGCCCGATAGTCCAAAACGAAGTCTTCCTGTCTTCCTGTCTTACTTGTCACTCTTTACTTGTCACTCTTTACTTGTCACTCTTTACTTGTCACTCTTTACTGCTTTTTCACTTGTCACTCTTTACTGCTTTTCAATTAATCCATTCCCATTATTAATCAAACTCTTCCCCATATAACTTAAGCAGACTATAAGTTTACCACCTCCCACTTGTTTCCAATGAATCTAAACTACTGAGATTAGAAACTTTTTCTACTTAAATAATTCTTATTTCATTTTTAAAAATCTTAATTGCTTCTTCAATCTGATTAATCATTTACTTCAAAATGTTACTATTAATTAGGATTAAAATTTGTTGCTAGATAAAAAACTTGCAACTTCATTTGGAATGGATTAAATCTTTAAACTTAAATGGTATTTCTTGAGGAAAGAGTCTAAGTTAATTATAACATAGAGATTTAGTTTTGACAAGAGTAATCTATAAAAATATTCTTTAATTTAATATGTCTTTGCAATTTAATACACTGCTACTTTATTTTTGCCAGTTTCTTTTCCCTGGTATAAAGCCTGATCAGCTTCTCTAATACATTCCTCTAAACCAACATCATCACTATATTCACTTACTCCAAAGGTCATAGTGATTTCAATAATCTGTCCTTTATAATTAAAAGCATGATTATCTACTTTGTTTTTTAATTTTTCAGCTAAGATTAATCCTTTTCGTAAAGAAGTCTTTGGTAAAAAAATTAAAAATTCTTCTCCCCCCCAACGAGCAACTAAACCTTTTTTTACCAATTCTCTTTCTAATACTTTAGCCAGTTCTTTTAAAATAAAGTCTCCACAGTTATGACCATAATAATCATTAACCTCTTTAAAATCATCAATATCAGCAATTATAATCACAAATCCATTTTCGCTGCTTTCTTCTTTTTCTACTTCTAACTCTATTCGTTTATTCATTGCTCGACGGTTTAATAAATCTGTTAAAGAATCAGTAGAAGCTAAAACATGCAATTTCTTATTTAAATCTTTTAAATCTTTTCTAATCTTTATTACTGCTTGATTATAAAAATAAGCTGGGATTATAAGAGTTATGAATACTGATAACACATTAAAATACTTAAAACCACTAATAATATTATTAGTTAATTGATATACTGGTTCTGCTATACCAGAATAAAAAACCAAACTACTATAAATAATACACATCAGCAAAGAGAGCAGCACCTTCATAACCTTATTTTTTATAGCCGAAAAAAATATTATTGGGATAGTAGCAATTATATAATAGTGGAACCCAGTTGCCCAGCCTAAATAATAAACAGCTACACAGCCGTGCAAAATAATTTCACTAATAATCATAGCTAACACTAAATTATAATACCCTTTATGATTTAAAATATAAGTCATACCATAAATAAAACAACTAATTACATTAAACCAAATCAATTCTGTAATTCCAAGTAAATAAAAAACAGTTAAAAAGATAAAATGAGCTACAAAAGCCACAATGCTTATATTATGCCCTATAATATAAAAACTATATTCTGTTGGAGAAACTTCTTCTGAATTCAAATCATCATCAATTAAAAAACTTTTCTTTATGTTTAACAACTAAGTTCCCCCTCTCTCCTAAAAATCACTTCTATTAACTACTAATTACCATCCTTCTTCTCCCAGCAAAGGAACAAAGCGAACACTACTTAATTCTTTTTTATCTATCGTAGCATCATCTTTTTTATGAACTTGATATAATTGCTGCACCCTTTTAGTTCCTACAGGAATTATTAAATAGCCTCCTTCAACTAGCTGTTCTATTAAGGAATCAGGAATTTCAGGCGCTGCTGCACTAACTATAATGCCATCATAGGGTGCACTTTCCTCCCAACCTGTAGTTCCATCTCCAATATGAATTGTTACATTGTTATACTCTAGTTTTTCTAAACGCTTTTGAGCTTTTTTAGCTAAGGCCTGATAACGCTCCACTCCGTGTACAGTATCAACTATTTCTGCTACAATAGCTGCAGCATAACCAGAGCCGGTTCCTATCTCTAATATTTTATCATCACTCTGCAGCTCTAAAGCCTGAACCATTGCTGCTACAATATAGGGTTGACTGATAGTTTGCCCTTCACCAATAGCTAATGGTCTGTCTAAATAAGCTTTGTCTTTTAAGTCAATAGGTACAAATTCTTCTCGAGGTACTGTTCTAAACGCCTCTAAAACTTTTTCATCATTAATATCCCTAGCAAGCAGTTGTTCTGCAACCATTTTTTCTCGTAATTTAGAATAAGTGTTTTGGGTCATAATATTCTCCTCCCTCGAGCTATTATTAAAATATATTCCCCTTATACCAAAACAAATATTCAGTTGCTTTAAATAGTATATTCTTGCTCTAATTTAATTCTCCTGCACTTTATTTTAATAATAAAGAAATTTTTTCAATTTTACTAATT
>JBNJFD010000203.1:0-3354 GCA_051746525.1 Bacillota bacterium
AATAACTCATCTAACTTCGATACAGAACCTTCGTGCGGACCATCAGGAAGTGGTTCTTCTAATAATCTATTCGGCAAAGTATCATCTGTTTTAGAGAAACCTGCTTCAACATTAAATAATTTTTCTAAATTATAAATTCTATCTCCAGCTTCTAATAAATCATCTGTGCTAAAATCAAAATCAGTAGCAGCATTAACTACTTCACAATAATCTTCTGCTCCTAAAGCAAAAGATGTAAATAAACACATTCCTAAAGAATCAATTACAGCAGTTAAATCTTGGAATATTTTCACCCATTCTGGCTTATCATTAAGCTCTTGAGGGTCAAGTTTTTCTGGAACCCCTAAAACTTCTGGAGAAATTAAATACCCTCTAACATGGCATCCACCACGATTAGAAGTAGCATACTGTAATCCTTGTCCCTGCACCACTCGAGGATCATATGCTGGCAACTCCTGTTTTTTGACACTCATAGAAGCATCAAGAAATCCTTTTTCTTCAGCTAAACGATAGGAACCTTGAGCTAATTGCTTACCAAATCCTTCTCCATAAGCCATAGCTTTCGTATAATAAACTATTGCTTCAGAAGAACCAAATTTTAATTCTGGACCATTCTCTAGTTCTTCTTGGTCAATATAACCTTTCTCATAAAGCTCCATTGCTGCTGCTATAGTAGCCCCAGCACTAATTGTATCTAAACCTAATTCATTACATAAGAAGTTAGCTTCAGTGATTGCATTTAAATCATCAACTCCACAATCAGCACCAAAAGACCAGCCACTTTCATACTCTGGACCTTCTCCAGATCTACCATTAGGTAATTTAGTATCACGACCACAGCTAATCGGACAAGCATAACAAGCCTTAGACTTTTGCAAATATCCTTTTTCTACTAGAGCTTCTCCTGACACTTCTGCTACCCCATCAAAAGTTCCCTCTTGAAAGTTCTTTGTAGGATACATTCCATTTTCATTAATGATATTATCTAAAACTTTAGTACCTAAAGCAGGTAGTCCTTCTCCTGTAACATCATTATCTTTAATAACTTTTGTCTGTTCTCTTACTACATTCAATAAAGCATCTTTATCATATTCTACTTTCTTGCCATCTGCTTTTATAACTATTGCTTTCAAATTTTTAGAGCCCATTACTGCTCCTACACCTGTTCTTCCTGCTGCTCTATTTTTATCATTCATTATTGAAGCAAACAGAACTTCATTTTCTCCTGCAGGGCCAATACAACTAACTTTTGCTTGTTCTTCTCCTACTGATTCTTTTAAATAATCAGTAGCTTCAGGTACTTTCTTGCCCCAAATAGCAGCGGCATCTTTAATTTTTACTTCTCCATTCACCATTTCCAAATAAACCGGTTTTTCTGCTTTCCCTTCAAAAATAACAAGGTCATAACCAGTAAATTTTAACTCGGCACCAAAGAAACCACCTGAATTACTAGAAGCTATTGTTCCAGTTAATGGACCTTTAGTGACTACCATATATCTTCCACCTGTCGAAGCAGAAGTTCCTGTCAACAATCCCGTTGCAAAAATCAACTTATTGTCTGGACTTAATGGATCAACTGCTGGGTCAATCTCATCATAAAGCACCTTAGAAGCAAGACCTCTACCTCCTAAAAACTTCTTAACCATATCAGTTGAGAGCTTCTCTTCCTTAACCTCTTGGTCTGTTAAATTAATTCTTAAAACTAAATACTCACTTAATTCACTCATGAATATACCCCTCCTTAGTTTATTAATGCTCCTTTCCAAGATTGGGAGGCAGCTAGATTTCTCTATCTACCCAGCGGCATTAATTCCATAAATACTTAAGATTTATTCTTAGGAAGTAATGCTCGGAGTGGTTTACGGGCAAACTATAATTCCTCTATACCATAAACAATCTGCACAACTAGGACTATTACCCCAACAATCTAAACTATTATCTTCAGCCATAGAGCATCCATCTAAATATTTACAGTCAGTACAAGATGGGAACTTTTCATTACGTACTTTAGAACGAAAATGCATATATTCTTTTTTGGTCCAAATTTCAGCTAAACTTTCTGAAGGTATCTTCCCAAAAGAATAACTTTGATTTTCTTTTTCCCTACCATAAATATACATATTATAATTATGTAATAAAGGATAGCAGGGAACAACATCTCCTTGCCAAGAAACTGATAAAGATTTATCTTCAATAAAATTGCAATTTCTTATAGTTCGCAGCTCCATTTCAGGAAATTGTGCCTTTAAATAAACAGCTCCACTCCCATCACCTAACTTTATTTCTTTATCTTCTGCCCCATAAAGTATCTGCTCAGTCATATCTGACGTGTAAGGTAAAAGATTAGTCACTAATACTGATTCTACAGAAAGTTCTGTAGCTAACTTCACAAGGTTAGGCAGCAACTGATAATTATTCTTCATTGCCACAAATTCAAACCACAGTTTAGGTTTGACCGCTTTTAATTCTTGCTTTCTTTGAGCAAGATAATTAAGATTATCTAATAGAATATCATAATCTGCATTTAACCTTATATCCTCAAACTTTTCTTCTGTAGGTGCATCAACAGAAGTTATAATTTTATCTACCTTTAACTCTATTAATTTATCGACTATCTCAGAATTTAAAAAATGACCGTTTGTAATCAATTCTAATTCCAATCCTGCTGCTTTAACTCTTTTTACTACTTCCATAAACTTAGGATGAGTTGTAGGTTCACCAAACCCTCCTAATTGCACGGTCTTTAGATCAGGCAATTTCTTCAATTCACCTAAAATATTATTTAAAACCTCATCTTTCATATGACCTATTTTATCTGACCATGAATTCCTAATACAAGTAATACAATCTAAATTACATTCAGTAGTTAATTCTAAATAAATTTTTTCTAAATCAACTGTTTTAGGAAGCAATTTTAAGCCATCACTTAAATTAATTTCTATATATTCTTGCTTTTCATCTAAATTATATTTTTTAATATTTTGCTTAGACAATTTTACTTCCTGCTTCTCAAAACCCATAATTTTCCTCCTAGAAACATCATTTACATAAATATTTCGAATATTCTGAATGTTGTAATAAAAATAATAATATAATTACTACTTGATTTTCTTCTACAAAATCTTATTTTTTCCTGCAAAAAAAGATAAGATAGTTGATATAATTTATATTATAATATAATTATACAAATCAATTCATTTTTTTAGTAAAAAACCACAATTATTATAGTATTTTTTTTGCTTATAGAAAAAGAGCCAGCAGGAAATTCCCCACTGACTCCGTTTAGCTTTATTCAACTATTCCTAGCGCCTCTATAAAAGTCTTCCCTTCATATTCCATCTTTTCAACATCAAA
>JBNJFD010000204.1:0-3338 GCA_051746525.1 Bacillota bacterium
AATCAAATAGCCCTAAATGATTCCTAAATTGCTCATTTCCAGGATAAATATATGTTCCTGAACCATAATCATCTTCTAATGGATCTTCCATTTCAAAATGAACTTGTTGTTTAGCATAACTACTAGGTGTAAGCAATAGCAATAATATTACAATAAAACCCAGCATCTGCAAACCCTTCATTAGCATCGCTCCTTTATTCTGCTTTTATCTATTTTTATGAGCGAAAATAAAATTTAGAAGGGTTTATCTCTTTGAATTAAATAAACCTTGGAATCCGGCTACTATCTTTGATTGGTAGTAAGTTTAGCCCCTCCGGGTCTCAAAATAACGAGACCCTTCGTGTAGTCCTGGTCGCGCTGCTTAAAGCTGGGTACTAAAAGCAAGCTATATGCAGAGTTTTTTGCTAATTGCTGGGGGTCCAGATAGACCAACCTTTGTCGGCTGTGGCTTGGACTTTGAATTCTCCTACTCCTTTATCATCGGTGATTACTTTACCATCTACATTACCTGTATAGTCATGAAAAACTGTATTAGCTTGACAGGAGTTGATTTCTTTAGTAATTAATCCTCCCTCTTCTGATTGGGTAATCATCATTACTAGTCCGCTATTATCAATTTCTATCTTCCCTTCTCTAATGTAGGAATAGGTATTATAGTCATTGGTATTACTTTCATAGCCTGGTCCATAAGCAAATTTGTGTCTTGCTTCTATTAATTTATCTAATTTTTCTTTTAAGCCCCAAATATAATAATCTTTCCAATAAACACAAGGCAAGCCTGATTCTCGCATTAAAATATAGGCATAAGCCTGCATTTTACGATTACTAATTGCTTTATGTTCATCATCGCGGTCAGTATCATGGTTATCTACAAAGGTTACAGCTTTATCTTGATATCCACTTTGATTAACTAAACCCTTGTCTCCAAACCATCTTAAATCTAAATCACCATCTCTCAATTTAATAAAGCTATCGCGTAAAGGAAAATCAAAGACTTGTAATTCTTCAGTTCCTACCTGCTGGAGATAATTAATTAATCCACCTACATCTCCTTCCCAAGACTCTCCAATAAAAGTCAAATCTTTAGTGGACTCCTGCTGGAGATAATTAACAAACTCGGCTATGAAATCATTATCAATATGTTTGCTGGCATCTATTCTAAAACCATCAAAATCAATCTCTTCAATAATCCATTTGCCCCAATTTTTAACTTCTTCACGAACTGCTTGATTTTGATAATCTACATCTGCTCCCATTACATAATCTTCACCATAAGAAGAATCCCATTCTTTATTTACAAATAGATATTTCCCTGCCTGCTGAGTTCTTTGGTTCCAATCAATCCCATCAAAACAATTCCAATCCCAAATGAAATCACTATATTTATCTCGCCCAGGAAATTCAAACTTTGTCCATACTTCTGCTATTTCACCTGATTTCAACTGTACTTCTTCTGTTTCATCAGCTCCTAAACGATGATTTAATACAGCATCATAATAAACTTTAAATTCTTGGCAGTGCAGAGCATCAAGTGCTGTTTCTAATTCTTCTTTAGTTCCATATTTAGTACGAACTGTTCCCTGCTGCTTAAATTCTCCTAGGTCCCATAAATCATAAGTCCCATAGCCAACATCATAAGTCCCTGCATGACCTTTATTAGCTGGAGGTAACCAAATATCAGTAAATCCACTAGCAGCTAATTCTTCTGCTCGCTGAGCTAATAGCTTCCATAAGTTTTTTTCTTCCGGATGCTGTTGAGCATATTGGCCCTGACCCATCTCCCAATAAAAAGCCTGCAGCAGTACCCTATTCATTAAAAACCACCCCTTTTTTAATCATATAACTAAAAAAGTTGTCCAAATCAATGGACAACTCATGAAAGTCATTTTATTTATCATACAACTCAGCTTCTATATTTTGCTTTAATTCATCAATTTTGCGTCTTGCTCTCTGTAGAGCATTATCTACTGTTTTAACACTACTAGCAATTTCTTCAGCAATTTCTTTATAGGATTTCCCTTGGATATAGCGGTCAAAAACTTCCCACTCCAACTCAGTAAGCATGTCCCGTAATTGACTTGTTACTTCCTTTACTAATTCAGAATTAACATAACTCTTTTCAGGATCATTCTGCTGATCTGGTAAAATATCTAGCAAAGTACGCCCTCTTCCTCCATCATCTTTAGAATATTTCAGTTTCTTATCAATAGAGGTTGAATTATTAAGCGGCATATGTTTTTGACGATTAGCAGTTTTAATTGCTGATATAAGTTGGCGATTAACACATAAATGAGCAAAACCGCGAAAAGAAGCCTCGCGCTTCACCTTATAATCTCTTATAGCCTTATAGAGTCCTACTAAACCTTCTTGAATTACATCATCATTACCAAGCCCTTTAATGTAAAACAACTTAGATTTAGCATAAACGATATCAATATTATTATCAATTAAATATTCTTCTGCCATTCTATCACCATTTTGTGCCAAAGCAATTACATTATGTTCTTCCATCTTTTCATATTTATTACTCCAGTCAGGCTGTTGATCATATTGGCCGCTCATTATATCCCCACCTTAATTATTTTTTATCCAAAAAAGATTAAAGAAAACTACAGCTAAATATTTTATTTAGGTGTAGACGCATTTGATAAATTTTATGATATAATCAATTTTAGAAAACTTTTCCTCTTATAGACATAAGTATTTAATTAATGACTTACTAATTCCCTATTTCTACCTTAGCAGCATCTACTAAAGATGCAGCATAAGTTTTTAAAACCATAATTTAAGAATAGAAATTTAAATTAGCATTGTAGGTTGTTAATTATACTACATTTCCCACAAAAAGTCAACGGTAAAGCATACAAGCTAGCTTTTTAACACATTCTCTATAATAAAGTTGTACATAGCGACAATAATTTTTCTAAATCACCACCAGCCACTCTATAAACAAGCACAACTAAAATAATAACTAAACTAAGTAACAATCCCAACTCTATAAAAGTTAGCTCATCAGTTTTCATCTGAATCCAAACCCCCACAAAAGGAAATTTACAATTTAATTATAGCACATAAAAGCAAATATAAAAAGGCAGGTAGAAAAATTCTACCTGCTTTTTTATAAATTTTTATTAATTTCTTTCTCTTTCTTTATATCTTGTGTGTAATAGGTGGTGAGATTCTCCACTTAATGGAGCACCTAAGAACTCATTGTATAGCTCAATTACTTTTGGATTTTCATGAGACTTTCTAATAGTTCTAGCCCCGTCCATATTCTTCAATCCATTTCCTCGAGCTTCTTTTCTTCCGTCCGTTGCAGGAATTGGCTGACCTCCGCC
>JBNJFD010000205.1:0-3331 GCA_051746525.1 Bacillota bacterium
TAACCACTCTTTCTTGGCTTGACCTTCTTTAGCATAGCAATCTCGAAAAGCTTTCCTAAAGTAGCTCTTCCCATAATCGTTTCCTTTTTCTTGTGCTATTTTTTCTAAAACATCTACACAATAATTAAACTGGTCAACTAGATTATTATTTTTAATCTCAGCCGGAGCTTCAAAATCAAATAATAAAAATTTCCACCTGTTATTAATTATCTTCTGCAGCAAATTAATATAAGTTTCGATATCTCGTTCTAGATTGTCACTTAGAAACTCTTCCATTTGTTCAAAATAATTTTTATTATCTAAAATCCGTTTGAAAACTGCTTCAACTATTTCTTGATTGCTGCTACTATCAATAATTTGATAGTCATAAATATTTAAGTAAGGTGCTATAGCTTGCTTAAAGATAGTATTAACAAAACTATCAATAGTATAAATTTTAATCTGCTCTTTATTACTAATCATGTCTCGATAAATTATTTTTAAAGAAGCTACATCTAATTCCAACTCAGGATAAACTTCTTTTAAGTTAACTGCTACTTCACTTGTCTGAGGCTCTTTAATTATCGCCGCTAAATGTTCTAAAATTCGCTCTCTGATTTCTGCTGTTGCTTTGCGCGTAAAAGTCATAACTACTATATTTTCAAAGTTTTCTCCCTGTAGTAAATTAGCTATATATTCTAATGATAAGCGATAAGTCTTACCTGTTCCTGCACTAGCTTTAATTACTTTTGTCATTTTAGCACCACCTTACAGACATCAAAATACTGACAATTGTTACAATGATAATTAGCTGCTAATTGATAATTATCAATCTCAAAAAACTGCTCTAATTCTTTAATTAATTCTTGTTTTAACTCAACAGCAGGCTCTATCTTAGTCTGATTAAATCTTTTTTCTAATACATTATAAATATTCCGCTCAAGCTGTTGCTCTTTTTCATCAAATAATAGAGCATAAAAATCAAGCTGCTCTTCACTACCACTTCCTGTTTTATAATCTATAATATAATTCTGCTGACTAGTCTTAACTGCTAAATCTATTCTTCCCGTTAAGAATACATCTCCTCTATTAGCAGTCATAAGTCTAGTAGGTTGAGGAGCATATTCTATTAATAGTTCCTCTATCTTTCCTTCTAGTTTTTGCTCTAATTTTTTCAAAAAATCAACTACTGCTTCTGTTACTACTGGGAATAATATCTCCTGATAATAGCTCTCATAATAGTTAGGTATTTTTAGCTTCTGTTTAGTTATTTCCTGTTCAACTATATTCCTTACTTGTTTTTTATCTACTGCAAAATCTTTATTTTTTATTTCTCTACTCATTTTAGAAACAACTGCTTCAAAAATATTATGCACTAAACTACCTAACGTTTTTTTACTTAATTTTTTCTCTATTACCTCCCACTCTGCCTGCAAGTACATTAAATGTTGTAAATAAAATTTACAATAACAAGTCTGTAAAGTCCGATACTTATAATAACTTAATCTTAAACTAGATTGAAAATCAGTCTTGTCCAGTGGAATTTTTAACTGAGGTAGATTAGAATTAACAGCCTCTAACTGTGAATCTGTAAATAATTGCTGCATAATCAGTCCATAATGTTTTTCTTTAACAGCAGCCTTCTTAACATCCAAATCATAATTTAAAATTAATTTCTCTAAAAAAGAACTAGGTGTTATATTCTGTTCTTCATTTTTTAAAGTAAAAATAATTACTTTTTCAGCACTCAAAACTTCTCGATAAAATTTATATTCTTCTTTTAACCTCTTAGTAGTAGAACTTATTAATCCTAAATCTCTTCTCTGCTGCTCAGTCAATAAAAAATTGCTACCCTCCACACTAGGAATCATTCCTTCACAACTATTAAGTATTATAATATTCTCTCTGTTTTTAATACTTGCAGTTAATAGTTGTTTTAACGCAATTTTATTATTTTCTTCAGACAAATTAACATTTAGCTTTTTAAATTTCAAATATCTTAAAATTAATTTAAACAATCCTGTAGCTGGATTAACAAAATAATCTGCCCAAGAACTTATGATTTCCAAATCTGAAATAGCTTTAATTTCTGCTAACGCAGAAAAATATTTAGCTATATCATTTTCAAACTTGTCAGTAGCAAGTGCCTCTAGCTCTAAATTATTTAACCATTCAATGAATTGTGGTAAATTATTAAACCGAGTTATGGTTAAGATATCATCTATTATAGCCAAGAAAGCATCTAACTGCTCAGTCTCTTTTTTGCTTTTAATCAAATCTTTATTAAGATAAACATAACCTCGTTGAGCCAACTGATTTAAACTATTAATGTTTTCTTGTTGCAGACCATAATACTCCTTAAATGCAGAGCTGCAACTTAATTCCCTCAGTTGAGCCAAATCTAATTTCAGTGCACCAGCTGTGTTATCACTACTCTTAAGCAAATTATAAAGTCCTTCTAAAAACTGATATAATTTAGTTGCACTAAATTTAAAGTCCTGCTCTAATTCAAACTTTTCAGATGATAATAATTTGTTATATTGACTATTATTCCTATCAGCATCTAATAGCTCATAATTTTTTTCTGTTTCTTTTAACTCAACTAATAAATTAATCAGCTCTAAAAATTGATTATTGCTTTGATAAATCTCAACTTTAGTATCTAAATTTTGCGGTAAAGTTAAAGATTTTAAAGTTAACTGCTGTTCATCAAAATCAGAAGACTGTAATTGATAATAAAATTTTATCTTTTTCTCAGCCCTTTCAAGTTTAGCTAAAATTTCTTTTTCCAAAGGACTAACTTCTAAAATATTAACTGCTACTATTTGACTAAAACCAGCAATAAATTGAAGATTAAAATTAGCAAAATCATTAGCTAAAGTTCTATCTGTATAACCTTTCTTAGCTAATTCTGAATCAAATCTATCTCTTATTTCTTGAAATACTTCGTATTTTTCCTGCTGCCAACTGGTTAAAGCATTAATTTCTTCAATCTGATATTCATTTAATTCATCATAAAAATCAAAAAAATCATTAGCTAATTCAATTACATTAAAATAATCTTCTATTCCTAATTTTTCTTTATCTGCTTTAGTTAACACTTCATAAAACATTAACACTAATTTTTCTTCTTTTAAAACTAACTTATCAGTTACAAACAACTTCTCTTTTAATTCATCTAATGTCAAAAATAAACTTCTCTGCTTTAACAGAGGTTTTTGATAGACTTTTTCAGCTTCTTGTTTGTCATTATAATTAGCAAAAAGATAAATACAAGGCTCTTGATTATCAATCACTTCTGCCAATAAATCATCTTTATAATCTATATATTCAAATTCCAAATTACCACCTC
>JBNJFD010000206.1:0-3321 GCA_051746525.1 Bacillota bacterium
AAATTTATACTTCTCTCCGCCCCTCTAAAGCTTTAGATAAAGTAACTTCATCAGCATATTCTAAATCTCCACCAACTGGAAGTCCATGAGCAATTCTAGTTACTTTAATCCCTAGTGGTTTCATTAATTGAGAAATATATGCTGCCGTAGCTTCTCCTTCGACATTAGGATCAGTAGCTAAAATTATTTCTTCTACTTCATCTTCTTCAACTCGGGGTAATAAATCTTTTATTTTAATATCATCAGGGCCAACTCCATCTATTGGAGAAATTGCCCCATGTAACACATGATATAAACCATCATATTCTCCTGTTTTCTCCATTGCTACAATATCTTTAACACTTTCTACTACACAAATTAGTTGTTCATCTCTCTTAGGGTCATTACAAATATGACAAGGGTCTTGTTGCGTTAAATTATGGCACTTAGAACAATAAGTCAAATTCTCCTGTACCTCTGAAATAGAATTAGCTAAACTATTAACTTCCCCTTGTTCCATTTCTATAATATGAAAAGCTAATCTTTGTGCTGTTTTCTTTCCAATCCCAGGTAACTTTGTTAACTGCCCAATTAATTGGGCTAAAGGTCTAGCATAGTACTCCATTAGCAAAACTCCTTACATCCCAGGTATATTTAAGCCCCCTGCTAATTGTCCCATTTCCTGTTCCATCATATCTTGTACTTTTCTCATAGCTTCATTAGTAGCAGCTAAAATTAAATCTTCTAACATTTCAATATCATCTGGGTCTAAAACATCAGGGTCAATATCAATATCAACAACTTCTTGCCCACCATTAACTACAACAGTAACTACTCCGCCACCAGCAGAAGCCTCTACTGTTTCTTTTTTTAATTCTTCTTGCTTCTTCTGCATTTCACTCTGCATTTTCTGTGCTTGTTTCATCATTTTCTGCATATTCATAATTAATTCCCCCTTAATAATAGTTGAATTTAATCTTCTATTTCTTCTACTTTAACAACTTTACCAGCAAACAATTCTAATGCTTCTTTAACCAAAGGATTCTCCTTTATTTTTTCTTTTTCACTTTTTTCTTTAGTACTATTATCTGCACCTTCTAAACTACATTTTATCTGCAAACTAACCCCTAAAAGCTTTTTTAATGCTTCTTCTACCACCTGTTTTTTAGCTTCTATCTGACCTTTATGAAATTCATGTTTGAAAGCAAGTAACAATTTATTATTTTCTATTTTAAAAGGCTGCGCATCTCTTAAAAAAGCTGCTAACTTCATATTCTTTTCTTTAAGGTAACTTAAAAATTGTTTCCATTGTTCTTTTACTTGCTCAATATTAACATCTTCAGGTGCATCCAGGTCAACGACTTTATCATCTTTAGCAGGTGAGGAGTTAGTTTGCTGCTCTTGTTCTTGCCTTTTGTTTTGCTTAGATTTTTCAGATGTTGTTTCATCTTTGGATTTTTTAACTTGAGTTTTATCTTTTTTCTGATTAACATTATCTGTAGTTTCTCTTGGAGTACTAACTTTAGACTTAGAAATTACTTCCCCATTAGCAACTTGAGTTTCTAATTTAGTTAAGCGGCTTAAAATAGTATCTAAAGATTTATCAGTTTCAGCCTTAACTAACTTTATAATTCCCATCTCTAAAATTAGCCTCTGTTGTGTTGTTTGTTTTAAATCATAACTCATTTGATGTAAAATTTCAATCCAGCGCAGTAATTGTTCCACCATTAAATCCGGTACTAATGATTTTAATTCTTCTTTTTCTGCACTTCCTACTTCAATCAATTTAGTAGTATCATTACATTCTTTAAGCAGTAATAAATTTCTTAAATGATGTACTAAATCATCAACAAATTGAGAAATGTTTTTCCCTTGAGCAATAATTTCACTAACCAAGTTCAAAGCTGCTTCTACATCATTCTCAATCATCATTTCAGTTAATTCTATTAAAATATCTTGGTCAACCATTCCTAAAACAGCACTAACGTCATCTATATCTATTTCAGAACCAGCATAAGAAATAGTCTGGTCTAAAATACTAATGGCATCTCTCATACCTCCAGCTGCATTACGTGCAATAGAAGATAGAGCTTGTTTAGAGACTGTAACTTCCTCTTGATTAGCAATATAAGACATCCGAGCAATTAAATCAGCAATAGATAATCGACCAAAATCAAATCTTTGACAGCGTGATAAAATAGTAGCTAATAATTTATTAGGTTCTGTAGTTGCTAAAATAAAAATGACATATTCTGGCGGCTCTTCTAAAGTCTTTAATAGTGCGTTAAAAGCTTCTGTAGTTAACATATGTACCTCATCAATAATATATACTTTATAATTACCTTCTGTAGGAGAGAATTTTACTTTTTCCCGCAGCTCTCTAATTTCATTAATACCTCGATTAGAGGCAGCATCTATTTCTAAAACATCAATAGCATTATTATTCGTTATTTTAGTACAGGAAGTACATTCACCACAAATATCTATTGTTGGTCCCTCTTCACAATTAAGAGCCTTAGCTAAAATTTTAGCTGTACTTGTTTTCCCTGTCCCCCGGGGCCCACAAAATAAATAAGCATGAGCAATCCGATCCATTTCAATTGCATTTTTTAAAGTTTTTACTACATTATCTTGACCCACAATATCAGAAAAATCCTGAGGGCGCCATTTACGATATAAAGAAACATAAGCCATTAGGATAGGACCTCCAATCAAATCATAATAATTACACTTGATAGTTTATCGAAAAAAGATCTAATTCTCAAGTTTTATTACTGTATATCTAAATATGTATTATCTAATTAATAAATTTATCTAGCTATTATATAGTAAATGGTCGTGCATCTACTCTCACCTACCTCTCCTAAGCGTTACCTAAACAGTTAGCTCGGACCAGGCACCCCTACGGCACATGAGAACACAGACTTACCGCTGCTTCCTTCCGGACCTGACGGAGTTCGTAAGGCCTCATTGCGTAGGACCCAATCTTCAACACCACTTATCTAGGCCAGACCTTAAAAGAGATAGGCTAAAGTAAACTTCAACCCTGCTGAGCGGATTGCAGGTTATAGGGTACCGCTACCACCCCGTTTAGCACGACCAAATTTATATAAAGGCAAATTGCCTTTATTCCAACCTTTTATTAAGTTGCATATTCTATTTTAACAATTAATACTTAGCAAGTCAAGCTTAAGAAATATTTTCCAAATATTTTTTAATTAAATGGCGGAGAGGGAGGGATTTGAACCCTCGAAGGGCGTTAACCCTTACTCGCTTTCCAGGCGAGCTCCTTAAGCCAGACTCGGACACCTCTCCACAATATTAGTTTACAGTGTAACAGTT
>JBNJFD010000207.1:0-3297 GCA_051746525.1 Bacillota bacterium
TGTAGTTACTTTTAGTGGTGATAAATTATTGGGTGGTCCTCAAGCAGGGATTATTGTAGGCAAAGAAGAGTATATTTCTAAAATGAAAACAGATCCTTTAAACCGAGCTTTGAGAGTAGATAAATTTACTTTGGCAGCATTAGAAGCAACACTGCAGGAATATCGAGACTTAGAAAAAGCTAAAGATAAGATTCCTACTTTACGGATGTTAACTTATTCTCTTGCAGAGTTAAAAGAGAAAGCAGAAAGATTAGCTCTTAAAATAGGAGAAGTAACAACTGATTATTTAGAGTTAGAAATAAAAGAAGGTCACTCTCAAGTTGGCGGAGGTGCTTTCCCTGCTGAAGGGATAGCCACTTATTTATTGGCTTTAGATTCTGATAGCATGAGTGCTGAAAAATTGGCCCAGCAGTTGAGATTAAATAACCCACCAATTTTTACGAGGATTGCAGAAGGGCAAGTACTATTAGATCTTAGAACATTACAAACAGAAGATGAACCAGAGATAATAGCAGCCCTGCAAGGCTTAGGATAAGGAGTTGAAATTATGGCAGATAATTTAATTATTGGTACTGCAGGTCATGTTGATCATGGTAAAACAACTTTGATTTCTGCTTTGACAGGAGAAAACACTGATCGATTACAAGAGGAACAAGAGCGAGGCTTATCAATTGATTTAGGATTTAGCCATTTAGAGTTAGAGGATGGTTTACAAGCTGGAATTATTGATGTCCCGGGACATGAGAAGTTTATTAAAAACATGTTAGCTGGCGCTGGGGGAGTAGATATAGGATTGCTAGTAATAGCTGCTGATGAAGCAGTAATGGAACAGACACAAGAGCATTTAGCTATTTTGGAGCTGTTAAATGTAAAGCAGGGATTAATTGCTGTTACTAAAGTAGACCAAGTAGAAACAGAATGGCTGCAGTTAGTAATTGAGGAGATAGAAGATTTTGTACAAGGAACTTTTTTAGAAGAGGCAGCTATTGTACCTGTGTCTGGAGTTACAGGTACAGGAATTAAAAAGTTAAAAGAAGAATTGAGCCGCTTAATGAGCTCTTTTCCAGATAAAGATAAGCAGGCTAATGTTTATTTTCCAATTGACCGTGTATTTTCTGTTGCAGGTCATGGAACAGTTGTAACAGGAACTTTAATGCAGGGCCAAATTAACCTTGGTGATGAATTAGAAATTTATCCTCAAGGTTTAAAAGCACGAGTTAGAGGTTTACAAGTTCATCAAGAGCAAGTAGAGAAAGCTCTCCCAGGTCAGAGAATTGGGATTAATGTTGCAGATGTGGAGCAAGAAGAAGTAAACCGCGGCGCTGTGTTAGCTACTAAGGATAGTTTAGTTGCTTCTGAGTATCTGGATGCTCGTTTAGAATTATTAGAACAAGCGCCTCTGATTTTAGAACATGGAGCTAGGATTCGTCTACATATTGGAGCTAAAGAAGTTTTAGGGCGAGTATATTTATTAGAAAGAGATAAGTTATATCCTGGTGAAGAAGCTCTGGTTCAATTTAGACTAGAAGAGCCTGTAGTTGCAAATTTTAAAGAATGCTATGTACTGCGCCGTCATTCTCCAATGACTACTATTGGCGGTGGTCAAATTTTAGATTCTAATCCAGAACGGCACCGCAGCGGAGACCATGAGATTATATCAATTTTAAAGCGCAAAGAAACTGGCAGCAATGAAGAGCGAGTAGAATTAGCGCTGCAGTTGAATACTAGTAAAGCATTGAAAATACAGGACCTAGTATTTAAAACGAGTTTGGCCCGGCAGCAGATAGAAACTATTTTATCCTCTTTAACACAGCAAAATAAAGTAGTAGAAATAGCAGTAGGAGAACAGTCAAGTTGGCTGCATAAAGAGACTTATAATAATGTAGTTATAGAAATAAAAGATTATGTAGCACAGTATCAGCAGTTATATCATTTGCGTTTAGGAATTCCTAAAGAAGAATTGCGGACTAAGCTTAGTTTAAATTTAGACCACAAAGAATTTGATTTTTTATTAAAAGATTTAAAGGCAGAAAGAAAACTTAAAGAAAGAGAAGCTAAAATTAGTCTAGCAGATTTTTCAATTGAACTTAGTAAAGCAGAAAAACAACTACAAGATGAAATAATAGAAGAGTTTAGTAAGAATAAATATATGCCGCCTAAATTATCAGAGTTAAAAAGCAATTATCAGCAGCAGGAATTAGTAGAAGAAATTTGCGATTTGTTGATTAGAAAGCAGAAATTAGTGAAAGTAGCTTATGATTTATATTTTACTAATCAAGCAATTTTAGATGCAGAAAAATCACTGAGAGATTATTTAGAGCAAGAAGCAGAAATAGATGTAGCTAAATTTAGAGATTTGTTAGACAGTAGTAGGAAATATGCTCTACCTTTACTTGAATATTTTGACCAGCGAGGGGTAACTGTTAGAGAAGGCGATATTAGAGTGTTAGGAGAAATTTAAATAATGATTTACAATAATTATTTCATATGGTATAATTCTAAATAGTGGTTTTGGGAATAGCTGTATCCATGGTGGATATCCTGGACTTCAAATCCAGTGGCAGGCGGCTTAAGCTGTCTGTGGTGGGTTCGATTCCCACATATTCCCGCCAATTATGAACACTGTCAATTTAATACTTAATAGATATTAAGATTCCTGCTTGGTTTTTAATTTAAAAGGCAGGATTTTTATTTTCTATAAATTTTCTATTTCAGCTAGAGAATCCCATAATTATAAACATAATATTAATATAAAATTAAATAATTCGGTTCATTTTGATGCTTACTTAAAAAAGCAGAGTCACAGATAAGATTAGATTCAAATAGAGAGAAAAAGTTATCACATTTTATCTTCTTTATTTTTAATAGAATGAGTTTGCAGATGTCTATTTAATACTTTCTTATTGAATAAATTTGCCAATATTATATCTTCCCTCTTGTAAGTTCGACAAAATATTATATTGCTAGATATACCAAAGTTGACAAAATCTGCGTGATGTATAAAAAAATAAAGCAGAAGATTCTGCCTTATTAGTTTCCTATCTTAACTTCTGCTACATCATGTTCAATATTATTTAGTTTAGAACCGTGAATAGTTGTTTTTTCTTCTAAACCTCTTAAAATTTGATACATTTCACTTTGCCTTGATTCCATGCTATCCATTCTACTATCTAATCCATTTATTTTCTTTAAAGTCAAATCTAGTTTTTATTCCTGCATTAGACCCACTCTTTAATTATTAATTAAAAAAGAACTCTCTTGCTTTGATTATATAAGCAGTTATTAATTTTGGCAACT
>JBNJFD010000208.1:0-3280 GCA_051746525.1 Bacillota bacterium
CTGTCATTATAGTCAACAACTGCACTCCCAGAAAAAGCCATACCTGTCTCCTCATCAGGAGCCAGTGCAATCGGTAAATGTTCCCAGTGCAGAAGATCCTCACTTACAGCATGGCCCCAGTGCATTGGTCCCCAGACATTACTGTAGGGATGATGTTGATAAAAAAGATGATATTTGCCTTTATAGTAAACAAGGCCATTGGGATCATTCATCCAGTTTTTTTTCGGGGTAAAATGAATTTGTGGCCTATATTTTTCTTTGTAGTTAACTGTTTTTTTAAATATATTTTTCTTCATTTAAACCATCCTTAAATAAAACTTATATATTAATATAAATAAACTCTTGCTTCATAAGGTTTCAAAAAATCCTTTAGCTTCAAATTAGTATAATTCTGATAATTGTTCAATATTATTTCCGCACTCTCAATATTTAGTTCTTCATCACTTAAATCATAATTAACTGATTTATCACTGAAATTTAACAAAACAAGTAAATTATTCTCATTACTTTTTCTCTGATAGGCATAGATATTCGAATCATTTTTTAATAAAATATTATATTTTCCATAGACAAAGACTGGATATTTTTTACGCAAGGAAATAATTTTTTGGTAATATTTAAATACAGAATCATCTTCTTTGCGATCTTTTGTAACATTAATTTTTTGATAATTATTATTCATCTTTAACCAGGGTTTAACTTCAGAAAAACCTGCATATTTACTTTCATCCCAATGCATTGGTGTTCTAGCGTTATCACGACTTCTATAATTAGCAATATCTAAAATTTCTTTTTTGCTAAGATTATCTGCATCCAAAAGTTCTGCAATATTATTTCTGGTACCAATATCATCAAAGTCAGCTAAAGAACTAAAATTTATATTAGTCATTCCAATTTCTTCTCCCTGATAAATAAATGGTGTTCCTCTCAAAGTATGCAACATTGTTGCCAGCATTTTAGCTGATTCTTTATGATATTTTCCATCATCACCATAACGAGAGACTATCCGTGGCTGATCATGATTACAAAAATATAAACTGGTCCAGCCATTATTTTCCTGCAATTTATACTGCCATTTGCTCATTAAATCCTTAAGTTCAGTTAATTTCCAGTCATTTATCTTTTTCCAACCTTCTTTTTTATCTAAATCAAGATGTTCAAATGGAATCAGCATAGAAAGTTCATTTCGTTCTTCTATCACATAATCTAATGCATCATCTATACCAACATATGGAGTTTCTCCAACAGTCATTATTTTTGGATCACTAAAGGTATTAGCTGCAAGCTCCTTTAAAAAATCATGTACTCGGGGACCATTTGCAAAATATTCATTCCCTACCTGGCCGGCGCTATCAGTTTTTCCATCTGGAAAATTCTGATCTTTGGAAATTAAATTAATTACATCTAATCTAAAACCATCTACACCCTTATCTAACCAAAAATTAACTATCTCATAAATTTCTTCCCGCACCCTGGAATTTTCCCAGTTCAAATCAGGCTGTTTTTTTGAAAACAAATGCAAATAATACTGTTCAGTTCTATTATCATATTCCCATGCGGATCCACCAAAGGCTGATTGCCAGTTGTTTGGTGGCCCTCCATTTTTACCGTCCTTCCAGATATAATAATCTCGATAGGGATTATCCTTACTCTTACGTGATTCTTCAAACCACTGATGCTCATCTGAACTGTGGTTTAAAACTAAATCCATAATTAGCTTTATCTCTCTCTCATGCAGCATTTCCATCAGTTCTTCCAGATCTTCCATTGTTCCAAATTCATCCATTATAGCCTGATAATCACTGATATCATAACCATTATCGTCATTAGGAGATTTATAGACCGGATTTAACCAGACTGCATCCACTCCCAAATCATCCAAATAATCTATTTTTTCTATAATACCTCTTAGATCACCGATACCATCATTGTTACTATCTTTAAAACTTCTAGGATAAATCTGATATACTACAGCTTCTTTCCACCAGTTTTTATTCATTAAAACCACCTTTATCTCTATTTATTCAAAAGATTAGTATAAGTAATTATTTAATAGAACCCTGCATAACACCTTTGATTACATGTTTTTGTACAAACATGAAGACCAAAATAACAGGAAAAATAGTTAATAATAAACCTGCCATCAACAATCCATAGTCTGCAGTATAAGTACCATAGAAATAATAAGTTGCCAGTGGTAAAGTTCTCTGTTTAGCTGAAATTAAAACCAGTGAAGGCAATAGAAAATCATTCCAGATCCATAATACATCTAAAATAATTATTGTCATTGTTGTTGGTTTAAGTAAAGGAAAAACAATATAGAAAAACGTCTGCAATCTGCTACATCCATCAATCATTGCTGCCTCTTCTAGCTCCCGTGGTATACTTTTTATAAAACCATGATAAATAAATACTGCCAATGAAGTACCAAAACCAATATACATATAGATCAAAGTCCATTTACTATTTAATAAATCCATTGATCCATATATTCTAACTAATGGAATCATTATAGCCTGAAAAGGAATCAACATTGAAGCAACCATAATAGAAAACATTACTTTATTAACCTTCCATTTTAATCTAACAAATAAATAAGAGGTCATTGAAGCGAAAACAACAATAAACAAAACACTAAAAAAAGTGATTATAAATGAATTTATAAAAGCATATAAATAATTCATTTTTTGAAAAGCTTCTACAAAATTATTCAGATTAATACTCGTAGGTAAAGCAAGCGGACTGGATATTATTTGAGTCCTATCTTTAAGAGAATTGATAACTACAATCAAAAATGGAGTTAGATATAAAGCCAACATCACCATTAAAATTCCACTTTTTAAAAAACCTTTCTTTTTTGATCTCATTATTGTTCCACCTCCATTTTCTTACTAAAGTAAACCTGAGTAAATGTAATTGTAGCTACCATTAAAAATAAAAAGACTGCCTGTGATTGTCCTACTCCATACTCTCTTGCCATAAAAGCTTTTTGATAAATATGCATAGAAATTAGTTCTGTTGATTTAAATGGTCCACCTTCAGTTAAAGATATATTTAAATCATAAACCAAAAATCCTCGCTGTAAAGTTAAGAAGATTGAGACCACAAAAGAAGGAACCATAAGGGGCATAATAACACTTTTAATTTTTTGAAATTCATTTGCTCCATCAATTGTTGCTGCTTCTAAAACTGACTTAGGAACATTCATAAACCCTGCAATATATATCAACATCATATAACCTGAATACTGCCAGGTACTAACAATTACCATAGTCCAGAA
>JBNJFD010000209.1:0-3268 GCA_051746525.1 Bacillota bacterium
ATATGTCCTTACTGCCGAAACTAAAGAGCGAATTATTTAAGGCATTGGCTCATCCTACTAGAATTAGGATTTTAGAAATGTTAACTACAGGGGAATTATGTGTTTGTACTCTGTATGAAGAGTTAGAGCAGAGTCAACCTAATATTTCTCAACATTTAAGCAAGTTGAAAAAAGCAAATGTAGTTAAGAGTCGTAAAGAGGGGTTACAAGTTTTTTATAGTTTGAAGAATGAAAAGGTGATGCAAATTTTAGATTTATCCAAAGAGATTTTATTAGAGCAAATTAATGAAACTAGAGAAGATATTATGGGGGAGGAATAGAAAATGATTGAGGCATTAGCAGATTTAGTAGTTTATAATTGGATGGGTTTTGATTCAGCAACGAGATTAGGAGGTTCCGTTCATTTCTTTGTTTATGATGTGGCAAAGATATTGATTTTATTGTCAATTATGATCTTCTTTATTTCTATTGTGCGCAGTTTCTTTTCACCAGAGAAAACAAAAGAAGTATTGAGTCATAAAAACAAATATGTAGGTAATTTCGTAGCTTCAGTAATGGGGGTAGTAAGTCCCTTTTGTTCTTGTTCTACGGTACCTATTTTCATTGGTTTTGTAGAAGCTGGAGTGCCTTTAGGAGTAACGTTTTCCTTTTTAATTACCTCACCGATTGTGAATGAAATTGCATTAGTAATGTTATATTCATTATTTGGCTGGAAGATTGGCACATTGTACTTGATTAGTGGAATGACTGTAGGAATTGTAGGTGGGATAGTGATTGGATGGTTAGGTTTAGAAGATCAAGTAGAAGAATATGTCTATCAAGTAGAAATTGATGATGTTGATGAAGAAGAGGGGATGAGTTGGGAACAAAGAATTAATTATGCTAAAGAAGAAGTGAAGGATATTGTCAGTCGAATTTGGAAGTATGTAATTATAGGGATTGGTATTGGTGCTGTAATTCACGGTTATGCTCCAGCAAAATTACTAGCTAAATATGCCGGGCAGGGTAATCCATGGGCAGTATTGTTGGGGGTAGGATTTGGAATCCCACTTTATTCTAATGCTGCAGGAACGATTCCAATTGCTGAAGCATTATTAAATAAAGGAGTTGCTTTGGGAACGACGTTGAGTTTTATGATGGCTACAGTTGCATTATCCCTACCACAGATGGTTATTCTAAGAAAAGTAATTAAACCAAAATTGATTGCAATATTTATAGCGGTAGTAGGAACTGCTATAGTCGGTGTTGGTTATATGTTTAATTTTGTAGATTTAGCATTTAATATAGCGATGTAGGATTAAAAGCAATTGAGAATTGACAAAGGACAATGGATAATGGATAATTAAAAGCAAATAAAAGAGAATCAACTAAATTTGCAAATTTAGTTGAAATTATTGATTAAAATGAAGGAGGGATATTTATTTTTAATCAAGGGAAAGTTTTATTAGCGACAGATTTTTCAAAGACAGCTGAAAAATTAACTGATGCTTTAGTAGAATTAAAAAACTTAGGGATTGAAGAGGTTTTAATTTTGCAGGTGCTTAAAGCTGATATTAATAGTCCTCAGGCAGTTGAATATGCTAAAGAAGCTGATAAAAAGTTATTAGCAAAAAGCAGGAAAAAGGCAGAAAAAATTGGTTTAGAAGTTGCAACCAAGATTGAATTGGGAGATCCTGCTAAACAGATTGTTAAGGTAGCAGAGGAAGAAAATTGTGATTTAATCTTAATAGGTTCACACAGTGGAGGGATAATAAAAAGTATTTTGTTAGGGAGTACTACTCATAATGTAATTAGAAGGAGTAGTGTCCCAGTTTTAATCGAGAAATATGAGGAAATTAATGAGGGTAAGCTTAAAGCTGCCTCTGAAAAAAAGTTTAACCAAATTCTATTACCAATAGACTTTTCTGACTCTACAAATCAAGTGTTGGATATAATTGAGAAAATGAATGCTCCTTCAGAAGAAATAACTTTGATTTCTATTATTGAGAGTAGTAATAGTTTAGAGGAATTAGATAAAAGGAAAAGTGAAGTAAAATCTAAATTAGAGAGAGTACAAGAAAAATTAGCAGCTAATAATATAGAAAGTGATTATGATATTGAGGTAAAACATGGAGATCCGGCGGTTAATATTGTAGAAATTGCTGAAGAAAAAGAAAGTAATTTAATTATTATGCCTACTAGAGGCCAAGGCTCTATTAAGGAATTATTAATTGGAAGTACAGCAGAACAAGTGGCTAAAAAATCGCCAATCCCTGTTTTGTTAGTACCAAATGATAATAAATAAATATATTGAATTTGCTTGTATGTTTTTAATTAGCAGTTATCAATTTTAGATTGTCAATTAATTCAGGGGAGGTGAAAAGATGAAGATTACTGTATATGGTCCAGGATGTACTAATTGTGTTAATTTAGCTGATAATGCAAAAGCAGCTGCTGAAGATTTAGGCATTGATGCAGAAGTAGAAAAAGTTGAAGACGCAGCAGAAATAGCTAAAGCTGGGATTATGAGCACTCCAGGATTAGCTATTGATGGTAAGGTAAAAGTTAAAGGTAGAGTTCCAAGTACTGACGAAATTAAAAAATTACTTAAATAAGTAGAAGTGTTTTGAAAAACCTCTTGCTTTTAATTAGCAAGGGGTTTTTGTATGTTAACTAGTTAATTTTCAGATAAAAAAACAAATAATTTGTAAAAACCCCTGAAAAATAGTCTTGAATATTGTATAATACAAACAAGGTGTATTTTTTGAAAGAATAAGTTAAAAAATCCACAAACATTCTAAAGGGGGGGCATAATAAGATGAAAAAAGTTGTAGTTTTAGTTTTAGCAGGAGTTTTAATTGTGGCAGGAAGTCTTTTACTGACTGGCTGTAGTAGCAATAATCAGACAACTGAGGAAACTAAGGAAGTTGAAGAAACTAAGGAAGCTGGGGATAGTTACATTCCTATTTCAGAAAGAGGGTACGCTAATCCAGAATCGCTGATTAGTTGTGAAGAGTTAAATGAGATTAGAGAGCAGGATAATGTAAAGGTAGTTGATAATGGACATAAAGCGAAATTTGTTCTAGGACATATCCCAGGAGCAGTAAATATTGAAAAGGGAGAAATGAAGGCTAAAGCAGGGATGAGGATAAGTAAAGAAAGATTTGAGAAGTTGTTATCAGAATATGGAATTTCTAATGAAGATACGATTGTAGTTTATGATAGAGATGGTAATAAATATGCATCGTGGTTTTGGTGGTTAGCTAAGTTATATGGACATGAAGATATA
>JBNJFD010000210.1:0-3261 GCA_051746525.1 Bacillota bacterium
ACCTGACATCATGGTGCTCTGTTTAAATTTCTGATCACAATATGGACATTGAATTATCTCAACTGGTCCTGGTAACATTGTAATTCATCTCCTAATTATTTAAAATTTAAAACTTAGATCAACTACAGACCCCTCCAATTATTATTACTGAGACCTAAATCAAATACATCCCTAACTCTTCCGAAATATTGGTTTCCACATAATAATAATCATTATGTGAAACTAAATAGTCTAATTCAGGAAGAAAAAGACCGAGGGATTCCGATTTTAGTTAAACTATTTATTTATTTTTTTATCAGCTTTATTTATTGCTTCCACAAATCTGTCCCACTCTTTTTTTCTGAAGGCACAACTTGCTGAAACATCTTCTGATGCAAGAAATAATCCAATTTCTTCAGCTGCTGAATTGACACCAACTGTTAACTTCTCCCCAATTTTTAGTTCATCTAAAATTTCCTCCATTGATTTAACCCCCTATTTCATCAGTTTTTTAATTATTGATCTACCAATAACTTTGTTTTTAGCTCTTTTGGCAATTCTTTTAGGACTGCCGCTGCTTAAGGTTTCTACATCATTGGCAGCTCTGGCCAGTTTGTAGAGAAAAGAAACTAATTTTGCCATATTTAACACCTCTTAATTAGAAATTAATTTATTGAACTAAAATTCATAAGTTAAACCAGCTTTTAATTCGACTCCATCAAAGTCGACTGATTCACTGCTGTCTTCAATATCTAATTCTAATTTACGATAGTTTAAATTTCCTAGTAAAGACAAATTATCTGATAAGGGGTAATCTGTAGAAACACCAACTTTAAAACCAAAATCTTCTTCTAAATCTGTTTTACCAGATATTTTATATTGATAAAAAGTTCCATTGATTTTATTTTGACTTCTTTCTTTGACACTTAATTCCCCTTTATAATAACCTATACCAGCACTAATTGAAAAGTATTCATTGATTGGTTTTTCAAGATCAATATAAATCCCTTCAACTTCTATTTCTAATGAATCATTTACTTTTAAATAATTGCCAGTATTTAAGTCAGTTACATAAAAATTACCGTCTACTTCCTCTGAAAAAGTTTCATAGTTTGTACCCAATTTATAGTTACCTAAATCATTTTGTAGACCTATCCAAAATCCTGTTGCACTATCAAAGTCTTCAATCTTATCAAATTCATTGACCTGAATATCATAATTAGGATCACTCTGATAATATTCTAATTCATTTTGATAGAAATTATTAACTAATGTTATTATTTCATTTAAAGAGTCTGGATCAAGAGTAGTGTAAACAAAACCACCTTCTAAACTATAATTATAAGTTTGAGCCAAACTTATACCAGTAAAAGAAAGTACTAAAACAACTGTTAAAATTAATATTTTTTTCATTTAACATTTCCCCCTTAGCTATTATATCTAAAGAATAACACAGGGGAGTGACAGCGTTATGTCGCAAACTAGTGTTTTTTATTATTTAAAATTTAAAACTCAAATCAAATACAGGACCTCTCCTGTTATTATAACTAAGACCTAAATCAAATTTTTCATTTAGATTATATGCAATTCCCAATTCATACATTGCATAATGATCAATTTCTACATTTCCCTTATATGACCAGCCTGTTGCTCTAGATATATTAACATCTGTAAATTCGGTTCTGCTGATTCCAGCTTTTCCAACTATCGAAAGTGATTTAACTAATTGATAATCGTAAATTAAATATATTCCTAACTCTTCTGAAACATGGGTTCCCGCATAATAATAGTCATTATGTGGGACTGAATAATCCAGTTCGGGATAGCTGATGCCTGATTCAGTTTCTTTGGCAAAAAAGCCTATGCCAAATTGATTTTTATTATTTTTAGTTCTTAAATATTCTATTCCAAGACTATGACCATCATAATCTTCTCCTCCATAACCATAATTAATATTCAGCTTTGTATCAGCTGCACCTACTGCAGTTACAAAATTAATAACTAATATAATACTGATTAAAATAATTAATACTGTTCTTCTCAGCATATAATTCACCCCAAAGGTTATTATTTTGATAAGATATTCTGACTCTATTTAAATAATAACACGATGGAGTGACAGCGTTATGTCGCAAACTGGTGTTTTTTCTTGAAAAAATTAATTTAATTTTTGTTTTTATAATATTTTCCTAAAGCATCAGCAGTTAAAATTGCACCTACTATCTGTTCTTGAGTTACATCAAAAGGCTCAGCATTTATTAGAGGTGATTTGATAACTTCTTTTGCAACATTATTAATTTTTTCCTCTACATCTTCTGTAACACCCATTTCTTCTAAAGTAGTTGGTAAACCTATTTCTTGACAAAATTCGATTACTTCTTTAATTTCTGTTTTAGATCTATTTTCTAAAACTATTTGACAAATAGTACCAAAAGCAACTTTTTCTCCATGGTATAAACTATGACATTCATCTAGAATTGTAAAACCATCATGAATTGCATGAGCCCCAGCACATCCTGTACTTTCAAATCCTAGTCCGCTTAGAAGAGTATTAGCTTCGATAACATTTTCCAGAGCTTCAGTACATACACCAGCTTCAGCAGCTAGTTTAGCTTTAACTCCTTCTTCTAGTAAAGTATTGTAAGCTAATTCAGCTACTGCTAAAGCAGTTAAAGTCATTTTATATCCATCACCAACAAAGTTATTGGAATTTGATTCTTTATTAGCTCGAGCTTCAAAGTAAGTAGCTAAGGCATCACCTATTCCAGCTATTAATAATTTTATTGGTGCTTTAACAACGATTTCAGTATCTACTAATACTAGATCAGGATTACTATCAAAAAATATTTCATGACTATGGACTCCTTCTTCAGTATATACTACGGATAAAGCACTGGTTGGAGCATCTGTAGAAGCAGCTGTAGGAACTACAACAATTTTAGCACCAATATTATTTCCCACTGCTTTAGTTGTATCTAATGTTTTTCCACCTCCAATGCCAAGAACTACATCAAAATCTTTTTTGCCAGCTAGTTTTGTAATTCTCTCAATCTCAGCTTCAGATATTTCTCCTCCAAATTCCTCTGTTTCAATAAAGTAATCTGATTTTTCATATTGATCTTCAAGTCTTTTTGACATAGACTCATAGAAATAAGGATCAATTAAAGCCAAAACATTTTTACCAAAATCTTTTGTATGTTCTATCAGTCTATCTAGTTCTCCAGGTCCTTGAATATACTTGCCAGGTGAAGATAAAGCTCTTGTTATAGAAGATCTTTTAGT
>JBNJFD010000211.1:0-3239 GCA_051746525.1 Bacillota bacterium
ACCGGCATCAACAATAAGCGGCAGCTCTATTTCATCAATTAAAATTTCTAGCATTGCTTTAGTTTCTAAACCACGATTAGAACCAATCGGCGCTCCTAGTGGCATTACTGCTGCAGCTCCTGCCTCAACTAACTTTTTTGCCACCATCAAGTCAGGGCCAACATACGGCAAGACGACAAACCCCTCTTCAGCTAAGATTTCCGTCGCTTTGATTGTTTCTTGATTATCCGGCAGTAAATACTTCTGATCAGAAATAACTTCTATCTTAACCCAGTTGCCACAGCCTGCTTCGCGCGCTATCTTAGCAATCCTCACTGCCTCTTCAGCTGTGCGAGCCCCTGAAGTATTAGGTAGCAACTGACATTCATCAGGTATATAGTTAATCACATTCTCACTAGGCTCATCAAAATTAACCCGCCGCAGAGCCATAGTCACTACCTCTGCTCCTGCCGCCCCAATTGTCTCTGGAATAATCTTCTGCTCAGCAAATTTTCCTGTCCCCGTCAATAACCTACTTTCTAATTCTTCTCCGCCAATTACTAATGAATCTTTCATTTTATCATCCCCCTCCAACAAATTTTAAGATTTCTAATTGGTCGCCGTCTTTTAAAGTAATACTAGACCACTCAGTTTCTTTAATAATTTCTTGGTTATATTCAATTACTAGCTTATCTAAGTCCAATTCCTTAGCTTCTAAAAAATCAATTAAACTAGTCTTGGCAGCTAATTTTTCCTGTTCACCATTAACAGTGATCTCCATCTAATCCCCCCCCTGTTTATTAATTGATAATTGAGAATGGATAATTGACAATCAAATTCAAAACAATCCAATCAAAACATTGAAGCTCACAGCTCAAAGCCAAAAGCCCATTTTCTCCAACGTATAAATCACAAAAGGCGCTTCCCAGATGGGAAGCGCCTTTAAAATCATAAAATCATTATTTCCAGCTTCCCTACGCTAGTATTACCTAGGTCAGGTTATAGAGTTGGAGTTAGACTCCTCTCAGCCTTGATAAAAGGCACCCCTAGCTTGTTAATATTTAGTTTGGTTACATTATATACCTAATCACACTATTTTTCAATCTCAATCTCACTTTTTTCTGAACTACCTTTCTAAGTACTATTGTGCTTTTTAAATTCAATTTCTTGCAATACTACTGCTCATTAGTAAGAAAAAACACACTAAATATAACAAAACCAAATGTTGTTCCCACAGCATATAATAATGTAGGTATTAAGATATAAATAAAAGTTAAAGGCCCAGCATTAAAAATTCTAGCTATTACTCCTAATATAAATAAAACCAAACCATATAACACTAGCAATAGACTAAACTGTTTGAAATTATGCTTAATAAATTTCATACTAGCTTTTATACTCTCAACAGCAGATTTATTCTTAAAAACTACATTTTGGGGAGCAAAAATTGTTAATATAAAAACTACTATATTAATCAATTGCAATATAATAAACACAAATTCGTTATCTATTATGTTAACTTTATCATCCATTGTACTTATAAGTAAATAATTTTGACTTGCTAAAAACAATCCTACGATAGCATTCAACTTTAGAACAGGAGCAAATTTAGTTAAAAATTGTTTCGCTTTCCACTCAGAGCTAAAATAATTGTGATAAAAAAACTCTTTAACTTCTAATAAAATAATAACTTCTAACAAAGATAAGATCATTATTGCAATTATTAATTCCATAAATCTTAATGAAAAAAATACAAGACTATTATAATTTAAAATACTCTGTGATAAAATCCAATAAACAATTGAAGCAACTACTCCAAAAACGAAAAATAAATTTCGTAAGGTTTTAAATCTTTTAAAAAAATCATTATAAGGTTTAGTTAAAGATTTCTTTAATTTATACATAATAAATTGAAATAAGCATAATGCAACTACTAAAAAAACAAAAAAAGTCTTATAATTATTAACTATATCCCCATAACTAATAAAATTAATTTTGCTTGGTATTTTTATTAATATAACCCAAAATTGTTTCTTAACAATCCAAAGCAACTCCTCAATAGATGGTGCTATGAGACTTAATTTGTATTTATTAAAATAACGATACATTTTTTCTAGTTGCCCAGTATCATTAAGAATTTTAAGAGTAATTATAAATTCACCAATATAAGCAACTACTGTTAAAAACATTGGTATGACTAACAACCAATATTTTCGCTTGATTATTTCTAAAGTATCTTTGAAATAAGTTAACATTCTCCAACACTCCTTACTTAAAACTATTATTCATTGAATGTCCTTCTACTCACTTTGCTTTTTAATCCTTTTTAGAAATTCATCGCATAAAAAAATACTATATTGACTGATTGTAATTGATCAGTCAATATAGTATAATAATATCATATAATTACCAATAGTAAAAATATTTTCTTGTTTGTTTTTTCATGTACTTTACTATATCTGCTCTCTCCGGGTTTTTTACAAAACCCTTCGTGATCAGGGATTTATTTCTGCTTCCGAATTCATGTTTTGCTAGATTACTCGCTCATATATCTTACTATATCTGCTCTACTTACAATCCCTTTCATTTCTCCATCCTCCATAACGGGCAAACGATTAATACCTTGCTCACTCAACAAAGTAGCTATATCCTCAACTGTAGTATCCGGACTAATAGTCACTACATCTTCAGTCATAATATCTTTAATCTTTACTGCTGCAACTTTCTTTAAATCCTGTTCAAACTTTTCAAAGCTTTCTAGATAAAACACACTATCAAGGAAATACACATAATTAGGAAAATGTAATTTTTTATCATGGGCTACTAAATCTCCTTCACTAACAATCCCTACTAACTCTCCATCCTCTACTACAGGAACTCCGCTAATGTCTTCTTTAGTTAATATCTTCGCTACTTCCTTCACAGTATCTTCTTTCGAAACAGTTATTACATCAGTAGTCATAATTTCAGATGCTTTCATGAATATCACTCTCCTTTTATTAATTTATAATGGGGAATTGATAATGGATAATTAAAATCAAAACCAGACAACCATAATTCACAACAAGGTCTCGGTAGTACTAAGTTCCTACAACATTTACCGCTTACACATTAAAACACTATATTAGTATTATTTATCCCAAAAAACCATTAATCCTGCAGAGAAACCCAAGGTTTTATATAATTAAGAATTAGACCTTGTTTTGTCTTTTATAATTGTCAATTACCCATTATCCATTCTCAATTGCCTTAATTGCTTC
>JBNJFD010000212.1:0-3237 GCA_051746525.1 Bacillota bacterium
GGTTCTGTACTACTTAATCTCCCAGTAGCAGTTACCCGCTGATTATAAGTTGTATGAATTCTACCTGTTTCAGGATTAATATAATCTTCTAATGGAGATACATAAGTAGAATTTAACTTTTGATAAGTTCTATATTCAGAAATCAGAGGAATAATCTCATGTTTTCCTTCTAATTCTTCTAATACTTTTGCACTAGTAGAATAACCTGTTTTAGTCTTTTTAATTACCGGCAACCCCAATTTTTCAAATAAAATATTCCCCAACTGCTTCGGAGAATTTAAATTAAATTCTTCTCCCGCTAATTCATACGCTCGCTCTTCTATTTCACTAATCTTGTTTTCTAATTCTGTTCCTAGCTCTTCTAATTTATCGGGGCTAACTTTAATCCCATTTAACTCTAATTGAGCTAAGATTTTAATTAACGGTAATTCAATATCCCGATATAACTCTATCATCTCTTGATCTTTTAATTTATTAATTAACTCTTCCTCTAATTCAAATAATAAATTTGTTTTTAAAACTAACTCTGCTTCTTCTTCTAATTCGGGAATAGCTAACTGCAGCTGACTTTCTACCACTTCCGAAATAGTTTTTTGGTCTTCGCTAGGGTGCAATAAATAATCAGCTAATAATGGTTCAAAAATAACCTCACCAATTTCTATCCCCTGCTGTAATAAATAGCGCAACTGGTCTTTAGCATCAAGCATTAGCAATTCCTTATTAGCTAACAATTCTTCTAATTGCCCTAATAGTACTTTTTCTTCTAAATTAAGGTAATAGTTTTCTTCTGGTGTAGCTACAGCTATTCCTATCAATTTCTGCTCTAACTTATCTCCTTCTAAATCAAAATTAACTGCGGCTTTATTTACTAATTTTAATTCTTCTAATTCTTCCCTTGTCTCAATTTCTTGATAAGCAACTGCTTCTAATTTATTATGTCCGCCTATTTCTGAAATTAAACTATTAAATTCCATCTCACTAAAGAATTCATAAGCTGCCTCTGTTTCCCAATCAGATAACTCTAACTTACTAAAATCGACATCCATAGGAATATCTACTTTAATCTTAGCTAAACGTTTACTTAAACGAGCTTGGTCTGCTTGCTCTTTTAAAGTTGCTTTTCTTTTCTTTCCTCCTACTTTATCTATATTATCTAATACTGTCTCTAAATCACCAAACTCTTTTAATAATTTAGTAGAAGTTTTTTTACCAATCCCATCTACTCCGGGAATATTATCTGAACTATCACCCATTAAACCCTTTTTATCAACTAACTGCTCCGGTTCTAATTCATATTCTTCTCTAAATTTATCTAAATCATAATCTACAATATCACTAATTCCTTTTCGAGTATACATTACATCTATATTAGCGCTAATTAATTGTAAATTATCTCGATCCCCTGTAACAATTGTTACATGATACCCCTCTTCCTCTGCTTTTTTAGCTAAAGAGCCAATCAAATCATCTGCTTCAAAACCTTCTTGTTCAAAAGTAGGAACGTCTAAGGATTTTAATAACTCCTTAACCATAGCAAACTGTGGTTTTAATTTATCTGGTGTTTCTTTTCTAGTTCCTTTATAATCCTCATATTCTTCATGCCTGAATGTAGGTGCTGCTAAATCAAAAGCTACTCCCAACAAATCAACTTTATTATTATTAACCAAACTAATTAACATTCGTGTAAAACCATAGACAGCATTGGTTACTGTCCCATCAGATTTAGTTAAAGTTTCTGGTAAAGCATAAAATGCTCGATATGTTAAACTATTCCCATCTAATAAGTATAGGGTTTTCTCTGCCATATTATTAGCCTCCTAAAATTATATTCCTTATTTTTAATTCCTTATAAAAGCCTAAATACCTTTATTTATCTAAGCTTAGAATTTATTATACCCTTCTCAAATTAAAAAATCGCCCTATTCTGATATTATATCATCTAAAACTCATGACACAAATCAGAAAAGACGATTTAGAACTATTATCTAATTTTGGCTTTTTTCTATTAACTCAAAAGGCAATTCTAAATAGTCCATGAAATCTTCTGCCATTTCATAAGATAGTTCATTATCCTCAGCATAATACCAATTTATCTTTACACCTACACCCTCCAAGTAAGCCTCTTCTAAAGTATCTAAAATAAACATTATTGATTTAGTACTACTTGTATTAAGATAGCTTAAACTAACTTCCACTCTAACTTCTTCATTTTCTTCTAATTGCTCTACATACTCTTCTAGCCATTCAAAAACAGGTTCATAAAATTCAAAAGAATCTTCAGGATAAGATTCTCCCTTAATTTCCAACACATTAATTTCTGGATCAAAATCTATTTCAGGACTTGATTTAGTAGACTCAATAAACAATTCCTCCATTACTAACAACCTCCTATTATATTATGTTTTATCTTAGTTATTTTCACAAACAACAATTACCTTCATCTACTAAATAATAACTGTTAACGTATAGAAATAATAGCCATTTTCTTTATTGATAAAATTATAATCTATTTTCTCCGTTGCTTTTCTGGCCATTTCTATTAACCCAAGTCCTGCTCCTCCTTCATCTTTTTTCATATCTGCTCTTAATCTTTTCTTATATAATTTTTTAAGCCCCTTTTGGTCAGTATTCTTCAACTCTGCTAACCTTTCTTTTAAATCAGCTACATCTTCTTTTTCAATTAAATTACCTGAACAAATAAAATACTTCCCATTTGTTTCTCCAATAATCATTATCCCTGATTTTAATATTTTTTCTTTTTTGGCTTCATCCTCAAAATTAAAAGCATAATTTTTAACATTTTGAGTCTGCTCAATAAATACAGAAAACACCTTATAAACTTGTCCTTTAGACCTTTTATCATTATTTAAATAAGACTTTAAAGCTGCACCAATCTCTTCTATTATTCCTTGTGAAAAAGGTCCTGTAAAACTAAGTACAATTCCATAATCATTAAGTTGTTCTTTCAATCCTAAGATTATATCATCATCAAACATATCCGCTTCAACTCCTTTTTTAATTAATTATCTTAAATCTAAACTAAACTTTAAATCCCAGCACAGTTATATCATCTCTTTGCTCTTCTTGACCCATATGTTCTTCAAGTTCTTCCTCTAGTATTTTCTTTTGTTGTGCTAAACTTTTATTATAATTCTCTTCTAAAAGCTCCATAAATCTTGTTCTACCAAAGCGTTTGCCTTCTGTTCCACCATTTTGGTCTACATAACCATCAGATGA
>JBNJFD010000213.1:0-3220 GCA_051746525.1 Bacillota bacterium
ACTTGTTTCTCGCTTTACTGCTTTGTCTGCAATCCTTCAGAAAGTAATATATTTTCTAAAACCTGCACTCCATAATCAGCTAATAATGCTAGTAATGCTGTAGGAATTGCACCTGACAATAATAATTTAGTGTCTAAAAAACTAATCCCTGTAAAAATCTGGTCTCCTAATCCTCCTGCTCCTACTAAAGCACCTAAAGCAGCAGTACCAATATTTATTACTAAGGCCATTCTAATTCCAGTTAAAATCACCTGTAGAGCATTAGGAAATTCAACTTCCCATAAAATCTGCCAATTAGATAGTCCCATACCTCGAGCTGCATCAAGTAAATCATCAGCTACGGAATTTAATCCAGCTAAAGTATTACGAGCAATAGGCAGCACTGTATAAATAGTTAAAGCAAATACTGCAGGAACCATTCCAATTCCCAAAATACTCATTGCTAAAGCTAAAACTGCTAAGGAAGGTATAGTTTGTCCTAATCCTACAACATACATTACTATAGTTTGATACTTTTTAAATTGTGGTCTGCTGAGAATAACACCAACACTAATTCCTAAAGTAGTAGCAATTAACATTGAGCTGCCCACTAACAATAAATGCTGTTGAATTAATTTGATTAGTTGCTCTGAATTATTTATAACATAAGTAATTAATCCACTCCAATAAGAATAAATACCTAATAAGATGATCAGAAACAACAATGTCCCTCGATAAACTTTAGCAGCTTTTTTAGTCATGCTGCTGCTCCTTTCTTATTCCTGCAGGAGTTACTAAATACTCCAGCCCATATAATAGCCCCTCTACTACAATTGCTAATAAAGCTACTAACAAAGCTCCAACCATAATCTGTTCTTCATACACTTGATCAATCCCGCGCTGAATAAATTTTCCTAAACCACCTGCTCCTACATAAACTGCAATGGTAACAATACCAATATTCATCACAATTGCTATCCTTAAACCAGCAATTATAATGGGCAAAGCCAAAGGTAATTCAATTTCAATTAATCGGCGCCACGTTGATAAACCCATTCCGGCAGCAGCATCTACTACTGCAGGGTCTATGTTTTTAATTGCAGTATAAGTATTACGAATAATCGGCAGCTGAGAATATAAAATCAAAGCAATTACTACTGGAACTGTTCCTAATCCCGCATTAAACACAGATAATAAAGGCAGCATAATCCCAAATAAAGCAATACTGGGAATAGTCATTATAATATTAGCAATATTAATCACAACAGGAGCTAAATCTTCCCTAGTAGAAATTAAAACCCCTAAAGGAATACCTATTACAGCAGCTAATCCTGTAGCAAGCAGCACAATAAATAAATGTTCTCCAGTCAAAACCAGAGCTTGCTGCCAATTATTAATCAAAAACTCAATCATGCTTTCAGCTCCCGCACATCTGGATTATAATTGCTACTTAAATACTCCTGCAAATCACTAAATTTAACCACCCCTACTAATTGTTCTTTTGCTACTACACATAAAGTTGTTACTTCATTACTGACCATTACATTTAAGGCTTCTTTTAATGTATCCTGGGGGTGCAGTACAGTATATAACTCTTTAATATAAGGATCAATCACTTCTCCAGCAGAATAATTAGTTACTAAATCACTATAACTTACATAACCTAAAGGTTTTTGAGTTTGGCTACAAATTAATAAATATTCATTATCATTATTTCGCAGCCAAGATAACGCTTCTCTAATTGCTAAACCTTCATATTTATATTCAATTGAACTCATTATTTCTTCAACCTTCACTAAATCAAGAGCTTTCATAGCCCTTTCAGTCCCTACAAAATCTTGAACAAATTCATCAGCAGGATCTAATAAAATCTCTTCTGGACTACCGTATTGTACTACTTGCCCTTGATTAATCAAGGCAATTTTATCTCCCATTTTTAGCGCCTCTTGAATATCATGACTTACAAATAAAATTGTCTTTTGTAACTTGTCCTGCAGCTCTAAAAACTGGTCTTGAATCTCTTTACGATTAATAGGGTCAATCGCACCAAAAGGTTCGTCCATTAATAATAATTTAGGGGCAGCTGCTAAAGCTCTAGCTACTCCAACTCTTTGACGCTCCCCCCCAGATAATTGCGCTGGATAACGGTTCTGGTATAATTCGGCATCTAAGTTCATCATTGTTAATAATTCCTGAACGCGCTCTTCAATGTCATTTTTAGACCAACCCACTATTTTAGGGACCATAGCAATATTTTCAGCAATTGTTTTATTGGGAAACAACCCAATCTCTTGGATTACATAACCAATTCTTTGGCGTAATTTAACTTGATCTTGTTCTAAAATATTTTGACCATTAATTAAAATTTGGCCCGCTGTTAAATCTTCTAAACGATTAGTTAAGCGTAGTAGTGTTGTTTTACCACAACCAGAAGGTCCTAATAATACTACTAATTCACCTGATTCTATAGTTAATGATAAATTATCAACAGCTGTAATCAATTCTCCATCATCTCTGTATTCTTTAACTACATTTTGATATTCTATCATTTCTCCAACCTCCTAAACTACTGCAATAGCCCTTCTTTCTGCAGCCATTCTTTAGCTACTTGATATGCCTCTTGATGGTCAATAGCTACCTTAGCATTTAATTTCTGCACTTTAGATGTAGTTAAATTTTCAGTTAAAGGCTTTAAAATACTCTCAATCTCAGGATACTGCTCTAACACTTCTTTTCTAACTATTGGAGCAGGATTATAAACTGGAAAAAAGTTTTGGTCATCTTCTAAATTAACAAAACCAAAAGCATTAATTCGCCCATCAGTAGAATATCCCATTCCTGCATCAATTTTACCTTCTTTTAAAGCTTTATAAACAATACCTGCAGACATTTTTCTAACTTCTGAAAATTGGAAATCATAGCTTTTCATCAAAGCCTGTAATCCATCAGGTCTTTTATAAAATTCAGAATCTGTTCCAAAAGTAATTTCTAATTCTTCGCTTTGCTTAGCTAAATCAGATAGTGAATCAATATCCCATTTCTGAGCATCTTTTTCTGTTAACATAATAGTGTAAGTGTTATTATATTTAATTCGGTCTAACCAAATTAAATCTTGCTTGCCATCTTTTTGTTTAACCCACTGATAAACTTTTTCTGGATTAGTCATAATCTCTTTATTTGAGCCGTTATGATAAACTGTATAGGCCGTACCTGTATAATCATAATACAAATCTACATCTCC
>JBNJFD010000214.1:0-3185 GCA_051746525.1 Bacillota bacterium
AATAATATTACTACAGTATTAGAAGCTTGATTTGTTAAATATTGTTCTTCTAAATTAATATCATTCTCTTCTACATAAGCAGGACTAACTACTTTGACTTCTTTATTATCTACTGTTCCCACTACACCTTTACCTTTAATTGCTTCAAAATCCTGTACTTCATTTAAATTAAGTTCTAATTGTTCAGCTTTATTAATAATCCCCTGTCCTATAGGGTGTTCAGAGTGCTGTTCTAAAGAAGCTGCTATTTTAATCACTTCTTCTGTAGTAAATGATTCATCAACCACCTCTATTTTACTAACTCCAAATTCACCTTCAGTTAAAGTTCCTGTCTTATCAAATACAATAGTAGAAATATTGCGAGAGTTCTCAAAAGCAGTTCTATTTCTGATTAATAAACCATTTTGAGCAGATTGAGTTGTGGATACTGAAACTACTAGCGGTATTGCTAGTCCTAAGGCATGAGGACAAGTAATTACCATTACTGTTGCCATTCTTTCAATAGAAAAAGCTAAATCAGAACCAAAAATGAGCCATCCGATTAATGTAGATACCCCCGCAGTAATAGCAATGATAGTTAACCAAAATGCTGCTCTATCAGCTAAATTTTGTGTTTTTGATTTTGACTTTTGAGATTCTTCTACTAAATTAATTACTTTTGATAGATAGCTATCTTCTCCTGCTCCTGTGATCTCAACTTTAACTGAGCTATCACCGTTAATAGAACCTCCTATTACCTGCTCTCCTTCTTCTTTTTTGACTGGCTCTGATTCTCCAGTTAACATTGATTGGTTGATATAACTATTTCCTTCAACTATTTCTCCATCAGCAGGGAATTTTTCTCCAGGTTTAATTAATACTATATCTCCAGGAGACAACTGATCAGTTGCCATATCAACAATCTCACCATCTTGAACTACATGAGCTTGATCAGGCATTAACTGGGCTAATTTTTCTAAAGCTTTTGAAGCGCTAATTACTGATTTCATTTCTATCCAGTGCCCAGCTAACATGATATCAATTAAAGTAGCTAATTCCCAAAAGAACAATCTACCCTCTAAGCCAAATACCACAGCACTACTATAAACGTAGGCTACTGAAATGGCTAATGCAATTAAGGTCATCATTCCTAAAGAATTAGTTGTTATTTCATCATACAATCCAGTTAAAAAAGGCCATCCTCCATAAATAAAAACTAAAGAGGAAAATAAAAATAATACATAGTTGCTACCACTAAATTTAAAAGAGTAATTAAATAACTCTTGGACCATAGGGGATAATGTTAATATAGGGAGTGTCAACAACAACGATATATAAAATCTGATTTTAAAATCATTCATCATTTGGCGGCGTCCTTGATTATTATGTTCCATCTTACCCCTCCTCAGAGAATCTCGGGCTAAAAATGTCAAGAAATTAACGGATTATTAACAACTAAATTTACAATCCCCCATTTTTTATATTATAGTAAGGGGTTACTCATTAGTCAAACTTAAGTACCGTTAGTTTTGACAAAGCTTAAATTTAATGTTACAATGGGAGATAATAATTAAATACTTACCTTATTCAGAGTGGTGGAGGGACTGGCCCTATGAAGCCCGGCAACCAGTAAGTGGTTAGTCTTACTCTCTTACAGTGGTGCCAACTCCTGCAGAAGAAATAAACTCTTCTGAAAAATAAGGGGAATGTCAACCCTCTTGTTTTAAATTAAGAGGGTCTTTTTTATGATGAGAGGACTGATTTTATTATGCACAGCAAAGTATCAATTCCTAAAACAGAAGTTAAGCGTCAATTAGGATATCAGCAGCAGACAGTTTCTAATCAAAACATAGACAATTTAATAACTAAGGTCATTATAGAAGCTCAATCTCTGCTTAAACCTCAAGGGAATTATCGACGGTTAACTAATATAAATATTAGTGCTGATAAAGTTAATTTAGGAGCCGGGGCTTTAGTTTTTCAAAGTCAAGATATTGCTGATTTATTAGCTAATCAAGAACAAGTAGTAGTTATGGCAGTAACAATTGGCCCTGACTTAGAAGCTCAAGTAGAACAGTATTTTGCTAATAATCAATTAAATCGAGCTACTATTTTAGATGCTGTAGGCTCCGTAGCAGTGGAAGAGGTTGCTAATCAATTACAGCAGCGAATTGCTAAAGAAGCAAAACAGATTGCACTGCCCTCTTTAACTATGCGCTACAGCCCTGGTTATGGAGATTTAGATTTAGAGATTCAACCACAATTATTAGAATTAGTTAATGGCAAACAGCTAGGAATTACAACTAATGATAGTTTTTTATTAATCCCCCAAAAATCAATTACTGCTTTAATTGGATTAGGTCGAGCAGAAAGTGCTGTTACAGCTAAATGTGATTTTAACTGTCATAGTTGTGAGTATGATACCTGCGTTTATAAATAATAATAAATAGTAATGAGTAATCACTCTTCACTCGTCACTATTTACTGTTCTTACTAGAAAGGAGTATGGAGTAAATGAGTAGCTTTTTAAGTAGATTAGAAGAAGAAATTTTAGTATTAGATGGTGCTATGGGTACTGAACTTCATAAAAAAGGATTAGAGGTAGGAGATTGTCCTGAAAATTTAAATTTAACTAATCCAGAAATTATAACGGAGATTCATCAATCCTATGTAGAGGCTGGTAGTGATATTATCCAGACTAATACCTTTGGTGCTACAAGAATTAAATTAAGCGAGTATGGTTTAGGAGAGCAGGTTAAAGCAATTAATACCCAAGCAGTGCAATTGGCCCAAGCGGCTGCTAATGACGATACATTAATTGCTGCTTCTATGGGACCAACAGGAAAATTAATTGAGCCTATGGGTGATTTCTCTTTTCAAGCTGCCTATGATAATTTTGCCGAACAGGCCCAAATTTTAGAGACAGCTGGTGTAGATTTGATTAATATTGAAACCATGACTGATTTACAAGAAGCTAGAGCAGCTTTGATTGCTGTTAAAGAGACCACTTCTCTACCAGTAATCTGTCATTTAACCTATGAAGATAATCTTAAAACAATGACAGGAACTGACCCTATTACTGCCATAGAAGTTTTAGATTCTATAGGAGCTGATGTGATTGGTGCTAACTGCAGTATGGGACCTGAAGGGTTATTAGAAGTGATTAAAACTATGAATCAGTCAACAGGAGCCAAATTATCAGTAGA
>JBNJFD010000215.1:0-3157 GCA_051746525.1 Bacillota bacterium
AACATTCTAGTAGGCAAAGGCAGCGTTACATCCATATCTGCAAACATATTTACAAAAGTAGGTAAAATTCCAACTACTAAAAAGATTACTACACCTACAGCAACTAATGATATTACAGCTGGATAAGCCAATGCTGAAGTTACTTTCTGTTTTAGGTCATTTTCATTTTCAAAATGATCAGCCATTTCTTCAAGCGCTTCTCCTAATAATCCACCAGTTTCTCCTGCTTCTATCATACTGATAAATAATTGAGGAAAAACATCTTTGTTCTGCTTTAAAGCTTTAGATAATGACATTCCACTTTCAACATTATCTTGGACTGAAATAATTGCTTCCCTTAGCTTATGATTTGAAGTCTGATGGGCCAAAATTTCTAACGACCTAACTAATGAGAGCCCTGAATTAATCATCGTCGAAAATTGTCGACAAAACACTGCTAAATCACCAAGTCCTACTCTTTTAAACTTCTTGAAAAAATCTCCAATTCCTTCTTTTTCTTCTTCTAATTTTAATTCTGTAATATAATACCCTTGGTCCTTTAATTTTACAGCAGCTAGTCTTTCATTATCAGCCTCAATTCTACCTCTTAAATCCTCACCTTGACTATTCTTCGCTTCATAATAAAACATCTGTGCTTGAGCGATAATAGATCACCTTCCTTTATCAAATTAAACTTTCTAGTGTTTCTCTATTGATAGCTCTAGTTAATGCTTGTTCCCTCGTTATTTTACCCTGTCGATATAAATCTCGTAAAGAGTAATCCATGGTATGCATACCACTTTGTTTTCCAGTCTGCATTACCGATTCAATTTGATGCACTTTACCTTCTCTAATTAAATTTTTAACAGCTGAATTAGCCATCAACATTTCAGTAGCTAAAATTTTACTCCGCCCATCAATTGTTGGCAGTAACTGCTGTGATAAAGCCCCAATTAAAGTTAAAGATAACTGACTTCTAATTTGACTCTGCTGATGTGGTGGAAATACATCAATAATTCTATCAATAGTTTCAGAAGCACCATTAGTATGCAGTGTAGCTAATACTAAATGACCTGTTCCTGCTGCAGTAATTGCAGTAGAGATAGTCTCTAAATCTCTCATCTCACCGACCATAATAATATCAGGGTCCTGTCGTAAAGCAGCTCTCAAACCAGAAGCAAAACTATCAGTATCTTCTCCGACTGCTCGTTGATTAACAATTGACTCATTATGGCGATGAGTATATTCAATCGGATCTTCTAAAGTCATTATATGCTGGTCATCATTTTGATTAATCAAATCAATCATAGCAGCTAATGTAGTTGACTTACCACTTCCAGTTGGTCCCGTCACTAAAAAAAGTCCCCGCGGCTTAGTAGCCACATCTTTTATCTTTCGCGGCACCCCTAATTCTTCTAAAGAAGGAATTTTATTAGGAATTATTCTAAATGCAATAGCAGGAGTCCCCCGCTGATAATAAGCATTAATTCTAAATCGGTATTCATTCCATTGATATCCTAAGTCCGTCTGTCCTTCTGTTTCAAATTCTTCTTTTTTAAACTTTTTATCACCAATTATCTCTTCAATAAATTGATGTAAATCATCTGGTACTAATTGTTCTTTGCCAACCTTTTTCAAACTACCATTAACTCTAATTATTGGTCTTACCCCTGCTGTTAAATGAATATCAGATGCTCCTACATTGACTCCTCTTCTTAATATACTAACTAATTTCATTATTTCACTCCTAACTTAATTGTACCTTAGTAACTCGTTTAGCTTCTTCAATAGTAGTTAAACCTTTACTTACTTTAAATAAACTAGAAGCTTCTAAAGTGTGCATTCCTTGTCGCTTCGCCTCTTCTTCAATTTGCTCAGCTGATGCTCCCTTAACTATTAAATCTTTAATCTTAGGAGTTAATTCTAATATTTCATGAATCGCTGTTCTCCCTTTATATCCAGTATCATTACATTCTCTACAACCCACTCCTCTATATAATTCAATACTATCTTGACCCATTCCTAAATATTCTTCTATTTCTGGGTCAACTAAGGGATCACTCTCTTTTACTTTACAATTTGTACAAATCGTTCTTACCAATCTCTGGGCCATAACGCCACTTACCGATGAAGCTACTAAAAAAGGTTCTACCCCCATATCAATTAATCTAGCCACAGCACCAGCAGCATGATTAGTATGCAGAGTACTAAAAACAAGGTGACCAGTTAAAGCAGAATGCACTGCCATTTCTGCAGTTTCTTTATCTCTAATTTCTCCTACCATAATTGTATCAGGGTCCTGTCTAAGAATAGATCTTAATCCAGTAGCAAAAGTAAGACCCGCTTTAGGATTAGTCTGAACTTGATTAATCCCTTCTAACCTATATTCAACAGGATCTTCTACAGTAATTATGTTTTCATCGTCATTATCTAAAGTACTTAATGCTGAATATAAAGTAGTGGTTTTACCACTCCCAGTAGGACCAGTAATTAAAAACATCCCATGAGGTTGGTCTATCATTCTTTTAAAAATAGTTTTATGTTCTGGAGAGAATCCTAATTGATCAAGATCTAACATTAGATTACTTTTATCCAAAATTCTTAATACAATTTTTTCTCCTCTTACAGTAGGAAGAGTAGATACCCTTAAATCAATTTTTTTATCACTAACTATAATTTGAATTCTACCATCCTGGGGAACTCTTCTTTCAGCTATATCTAAATCAGCCATTATCTTCATTCGAGATACTAATGCAGCATGGATATTTTTTGGAACATCCATTTCTGTATATAAAATTCCATCAATCCTATATCTTACTCGGACTTCATTTTCCATTGGTTCAATATGGATATCACTTGCCGCCATATCAACCCCATCTCGAATAATATTATTCGCTAATTTTACGACAGGAGCCTCATCTACCATTTTTCTTAGTTCTTCTAAATCTTCTTCTTCCCCCACTGTTTCTATTTCTGCATCATCCATATCCCTTACAAACTCATCAACTAAATCTTTACTACCAAAATGTTGTTTTATAGCTCTGTCAATTTCAGATTCTAAGGCAATAACTGGATCTACTTCATATCCAGTTTTTAATCTAATATCATCAATTGCCATTACATCTAATGGATCAGAAATTGCAACAGTTAAGGTATTATTATCTCTTTCTATTGGTAT
>JBNJFD010000216.1:0-3147 GCA_051746525.1 Bacillota bacterium
ACTTGCATTAGCAGTTAATTCTACAGTATCACCATCTGCATATCCCGTGATAGTATCTTGCGCCTCAGCCTCACTAACTATTGTTTCACTATTAGTACCATCATCATAATCTACACTTCCGTTATTGGAAACAACATTTAAATCCACAGCATAACTAGCTGCTGAAACTCCTAGCACAAAACTAAAAATTAATAATATAATAACTAAACATTTATGTCGGTTGAATTTCATAAATTTTCCTCCTTTGCGGTACTACAATTAAGGTAATACCTTACTTTATTGTTTTCTTCATTAATCTCCAATTTTCCTGTTTTTTTTCATGATTATTTAAAACAAATATAAATGTCTAATCAAATCTTATCATCAATTATAGGGGTTAATCAAATGATTTTCAGAAAAAAAGTCCAAGCCTAATATTAGGCTTGGACTTAAAGTAAGTCTGCTTTTTAATTGAGAGTATAATAAATTTTGAACCCTTGCTCAGGAACTAATTCAAAATTAACGATAGTAATCTCTTCTAATTTAACTAGCTCTTTATCATCTCTTTCTTGGCGTACTAATTCTTTCATCAGTACCATTAAATTATTAAACTTCTTTTGCGCTGAAAGTTCTACTAGTTTATCTTCTGCTACTACTAATACCTGACTCTCAACCTCAATTGGATTAGCAAAAACTGTTGTAACTTGCAAACATAGAATAGTTATTACTAACATAACTCCTGCAATCTTTTTCATAGTTTCATCCCCTAGTTAATACAGTAATTACTAGTTGCTGTTTTTTATTTAAAATTTAAAATTCATATTACCACTAATGCCTTGACGATCAAAGCTGTCAGTATCTTCTACAGCATTAAAGTCCATCTTTTGATAATTAATACTTGCCGTAGAATCCTCTGTAACTTGATATTCAACACCAGCATTAGCTGTTGTTTTTTCACCAGCAATATCAACATAATCTTCTTTGTCTGCCCAACCATATCCACCTATTACAGCTAATTTCTTATTAACTTGATATTTCGCATCTAACTTGGCTTCTTTATTAGTACTCTGTTCATTATCTTGATCATAAACTGCTGCAATTTTAGCTTGAGGCATTAGTTCTAGACCCCTTACTTTAAATTGCGGTGCATAAGCTACGCTAACTACTTTATCATTATCATTTTCCGCTGTATCATAATCATAAATAGCAGCAGCAGTAAAGTCACCTAGCTCTTTATTAGCTTCAATATATCTAACTTCATCTTCAGATTCTAACTGATATTCATATTCTCCAAATACAGCTGTTCCTAAAATTTGATAAGGATTATCTTCTGTTACCTCTGCTTTTACAGTAACCTCATCTTGATCATTAATCCCTACATAATCTGCTTCAGGTTGAATTGCTACAAACTGGTCCTGCACTTCATACTCTGCTCCAAAATTAACTTTATCAACAGCTTTATTGGCCCCTACAATCAATAATTTACCATCATTATCCCCTGCATTAACTGCCACTTCACCTGTTAAATCGACTCCTGCTAATTGATAAGCTGCATCTAATCCTACTACCATAGTCTCATCTTCAGTATCTTTATTCTCTGCTACACCAAGATAAGCATTGATTGGCAAAGAGAATATATTGTTTTGCTTAGCAGCAATATTTCTCATCTCTTCATCACTGTCATTTAAATACTGTCCAAATCCTACTACAGAATTACCTGCTTCTAATACCACACCTGAAATATTCTCATCATCGGCATTATCTTCATTATCATAGAATAAATAATCTTTCCATCCTAAAACCTGCTCTTCACCAAGCTTTGCAGTAAAATCTTCTGTTTTTACTCGAGCAGAAATAGTATCTAACTCTAACTTACTTACAGTTTGGTCGTCAGCTGCTTCATTAGTATCACCATAATAATTTCCAATAGTATCCAGCTGCACATCTGCTTCAATATCATCTTTAACTATTCCTACATTAAAAGTAGCAGTCTGTTTTAAATAATCTTCTGCTAATATTTTATCGTCATCGTCAATATCATCATCACCATCAATATCCTGCTCATATGGATCAATATATGATTCTCCATCACCTGTTACTTCAACATCTTTATAATACAGTCCACTTTCTCCTGTAATTTGTACTGTTTCTAAATCTTTTATTTTGCTGTTTAGCTCAACTAGTTCTGCATCAAATTCCTGTGCTAAACTTTCAATTGCTTGAGCTACATCAGCATTTATTTGAGTATCACCCGTTTCAATTTTATCCATTACTCGAGAAGTTAAAGCAGCAACTTGATATCTGCTTAATTCTTGTTTCCCTTTAAAACTACCATCAGCAAACCCACTTAACAACCCTGCTTGAGCTACTTTTTCTAAAGAACTATAAGCCCAATGATTTTGGGGCACATCATTAAATTGTCCTGCCATTACTGGAACTGTCAGCGTCATCACCATTACCAAAGTTAATAACATAATTAATTTTTTATTCATTAGTAAATCCCCCTAGTATAATTAGTACTCCATTAAATATTATAAAATTTATAAGGCTACTACAGGGTTAGATTATCCTAGAGGTAAATCCAGTTGAGTTTCCTTGTTTCCTCATCTTTTTTTATCCTCTTAGAAATTTCTCTGCTGCTGTAATAGCTGTTAAGTAGTCTATATTCTAAGGCTGCGGGGGGCACCTCCTTTCCTGCCAGGTTTAATAGACTACTAGAACACACAGTAAAATATTTGATTGTTTATCTCTTAATTCTCCATTGTCAATTTTCAATTCTCAATTAATCTATTGGCTATCCCTTTTCCAATACCTGTAAGCAACTTATCACACTACAGGTCAATACTAGCAATTTAATATTTTTGTCTTCTAATGTTTTAATTCTCCAATTTCTATTTTTCTTAATTGACAATTAATCTATTTCCCGTTTCCTGCTCTTTTCCTGTAAGCAACTTATTTCAACCTAGGGGGTTATTGAAATAGTTTGTAATATTTTCTGAAAGCTGCTAACTTTAAACCAAAAAAAGCAGCAGTAGGGACTTAATTAAGTCCCTACTGCTGCACACACGCCTACTAGCTAAATAAAAGGAAAGAAAGGAATAGTAAAGCATTCATCCCACATCCAATAGTACAAAGAATCCACACCATCCTCTAATAAACTTAAAGTAT
>JBNJFD010000217.1:0-3141 GCA_051746525.1 Bacillota bacterium
TTTGCTTTCAAGTACTCTTTTTTTTCTTTCATTCTCAGTTTCATTATCTTTTTTAAGAAATTTACCTCTACTCATTAATATACTTTCAGGCATTCTCAAGTTCAACCTATACTCTTCTAGGTCTTCACCAAAAGCTTTCCTAAAAAATTCATCACTAACTGCCCCTACACCTTGAGAAGGTAATAACATTACTTGAATTGCTCTCAAAAATTTTTCATTCCAGTTATCACCTATAAAATTACGATCCTTAGCACCTATTGGGATATATTTCATAGGGAAAGAATAAATTTTTATTTCTTCATTTTCTTTTCTACTTTTATTAATTTCTTTTTGCAAATTCATTGTTATCTTCAATCTTTTATATAAGTCTTCAGGCGTATCTGCTTCATAATTATTACCTTTCCCATCAAAATCTTCCCCATTATATAACATATAATTAGAAAAATGTTTAATACCATATTTAGCACATTTCTTTATAGCTTCTTCATATTTTTCTTGGTCTTCTATATGATCAAAAGCTATTCTAGCTGGCTTAATAGCTAATTCACCTAACTTTTGAGCTTTCTCCTCGGTTAATAGGTTAGCATCTAACCCTTGATTAAAGTCAACAGTTCTTTCTTCAGGATTATTTTTGTAAAAACCTAAATCTTTAATTTCTTCAACTATCTCATTAAAAAATGAAGATACCAAAACATTGTTATCCATTAATAATAACTTACTCTTTTTTTCTCCTGTCTGATCTTCAATTTCTCTAATTTGGTTTCTAATTGGAATATAGGGCTCATAATCAGGTTCAAGTTCATCTACAGCACAAAATTCACAATTCATTCCACAACCTCTAGTCATAAAAGCATAATATGCATCTTGACCATCCCAACTATAACTTCCATATTTATAATCAACTTCATCTAAAATACTATAATCAGGAGTGCATTCATCTATGAGATTATTATCATCATAACCAATACGTTCTTTAGCTTTTCTATTATTTTCATCAAGTTTACGCTTGATAGGTTTTATTCCAGTTTCACTTTTTATCTCCTTTGCCATAAGTGTAGCAGCAATACCACCTACAAAAATTTCTTGTTTGTCTTCTATTAAATTTTTAGTATATTTAATAGTTCTTATTATTTCATCCCATTCATATGTGAATAGAGTAGTAATATAGATTCTATCCCAACGCTTATTTTCTGCTTTTTTAGATAATTGTCCTTTAAAAAATGATACATTATCTCCTTGGTTTTTATGATAAGTAGATATTTTCATTAGACCTAAAGGAGGGTATTTGTTTTTATAATTTGGTTCTAATAATAATATATTTTTCATTGTAACTCCCCCTACAAATATTACATTAATTATACTTATAATTATAACACAAACTATTAAATTTGTCGATCCCTCAATTTAAAACAATTAAAAAAATAAAAAGTCTAGAAAAGCCTAAACTTTTTATTTCTCAACATTCAATTTCTTTTTTAATTATATCATTTATACTTTTTTAGTAAAGAACTCATTTCCTTTGAAAATCTTCACCTTTACTTTTATACTTATATCATCAATTCAAAATTTCCATCTTATAACTTCACCCAAAAACCTGCAACAACTTCAACCTCTCCTCAAATCCACCTCGTTCATCCTTCTTCGCCTCACGAATCCTATCTATCTCATCAAAATCAACATCCTCTAACTCAGCAATCGCCCTCATAACCTCCAAAATATCAGCCAATTCCTCTATCTCTTCGGACTCTATGTATTCCTCAACTTCTTCCACTAATTTATCCTGCAAATAATTCTTATACTCTTTCTCATCCATTACCTCTACTTCACATTCCTTACCATCTGCTTTAATAATTTCTGGTATCTTATCGCGTATTAATTTATCATATTTCTTCATTACTATTCCTCCTTGAATCTGCGGCTGAAATATCTTCTACTTCTATATTTCAAAATATCTTTAACATGTTTAGCTAAATCAGTACTCACATAAGGAATTAATTCTCTACTTAATCTGAACTCTTTATTAACTTCATCATAAACAAAGTACTTACTTTCTCTACCTTTTGTCAAATAATGGACTGGATTTTCTAAAGCTAACTTAACAAACTTCTTTTTAGGCCAATCTTGCCAACCTTCGTGCTTTTTATTATTTAAGTCTTTCTGATGAACTTGATTATTAAGATAATAATCTCTAAAACTTTTTCCTACTTGCTCAATACTTACTTTTGGTTGTAATTCTTCTCCACTCAATAAAGCCAACAACACAGGGATTTTATACGACTTACTCATACTAGTTCTTTCTAATCTATATAAAAAGTCCTCAGCAATAGTATTTAGCCATTTTTCTTCTTGTTCATTCAACTCATCAATACTGGCTAAAAATCTCAGATAACCTTTTTGACCTTGATAAGTTCTTTTTAAGTACTCTCTTGTTTCAATATCAATTCCTTCTTGAATATCTACTCTTAATGGCCGATATCCTAAGTATTTTTTCAAGCGGTAGTATTCTTCTTCCATCTTAGCGCGGAAAGAATCATACTGCTGCATTTCTTGAAATAAATCAATCACCTTAAAATCAAGTGCTACTTCACAGCCTATTGGATACTCAAAATCATTAATTTTATCTAAATCCTGTTTGTCTTTTTCCATGGGATTTTCTCCTGCTAATAAGAAAGGTACATAATGAGCTCGTTTATAATTTCCGATAAAGTCTAAGACAGTTAAATAATCTTTATTTTCATACTTTCTCAATCCCCGACCTAACTGCTGTAAAAATACTACATAGGATTCAGTTGGTCTCAGAAACAAAACGGTGTCTAAAGCAGGAATGTCAACTCCTTCATTGAAAATATCCACCGCAAAAATGATATCAATTTCCCCTGCTTCCAATTTTGCTACTGCGTTTTGTCTTCCCATATCATATTCTTCTTGCTCGGCAGAACTATGTACTGCTACTGCGCGAATATTACTTTCGTTAAAGTACTCAGCCATATAGCGGGCATGATCAATTGAAGCACAAAAGCCTAATGCTTTATCTCCTGCTAGATGTTGATAGTTTTTTAAAATTAAATTAGCTCGTTTATGAGTTGATAATTTTTTCTCTAAATCTTTAATATTATAAGATCCATTAGCATAATCCACTTC
>JBNJFD010000218.1:0-3126 GCA_051746525.1 Bacillota bacterium
AGTTGAGACCAAGCACAGTTGAGAGTTGAGAGTTGAGAATTGAGAGTCAAGACAAAAGACAAAAGACCAAAGACCCAAGACCCAAGACTGTTGATAATTCTTGATTTTGATTGGATGTTGCTAACTATCAACTATAAATTATCAATTATAAACTATATAAGTGGGGTGAGAAAATGGAGAAAATTAAAGGATTTATTATAGATTTAGATGGTGTAATTACTGAAACTGCTGAATATCATTTTCAAGGTTGGAAAAGACTAGCTGAAGAAGAGGGAATTGAATTTAGTAGAGAGGATAATGAGCAACTTCGTGGTGTCTCACGGCGGAGGTCTTTAGAGATACTATTAGGTGCTGAAATAGAAAATTATACAGAAGAAGAATTTCAGGAAATGATGGATCGCAAAAATGGTTATTATCAAGCTTTTTTAGAAGATATGGATGATGATGATTTGTTACCTGGAGCTAGAGAATTATTAGATGAAATTAAAGAGCGGGGATTAAAAATGGCAATTGCTTCTTCTAGCCGTAATGCTAAAACAGTGTTAAATAGTTTAGGTATTAGTGATGAATTTGATGCTATTGCTGATGGACATAGTGTAGCTAATGCTAAACCAGCTCCAGATATTTTTCTTCATGCAGCTCAAGAGATAGGATTAAAGCCGGAAGAATGTGTTGTTCTAGAAGATGCTGAATCAGGGGTTGATGCTGCACTAGCTGCAGGAATGGTAGCTGTAGGAGTTGGCCCAGAAGAGAGAGTGGGACATGGAGATTACCGTTTTGACAGTACTGCAGATATTGATTTAGATCAAATATTGGAATAAAAGCAGGTTTTTTAATGTTTCTGAAACCGGTTCAATAATTGTTAATTAGGAGGATGATGATATGGAATTAGAAAATAATCTAAGCACAGAAACAGGGTGGGAAATCACAACAAATAGTTTTGACCCGCAGCAAACTATTATTATGGGTAGTAATTTTTTATTAGGCAATGGTTATTTAGGATATCGAGGTACATTTGCTGAATGGGAACAGGATAACTATGTTGGTTGTATTGTAACAGATACTTATGATATGGCAGATGGAAAATGGCGGGAACTATGTAATGCTCCTAATGGCCTATATACTAAATTAATAGTGGATCAACAAGAATTATCTGCTTTTGATGGAACAATCCAGGATTATCAGCGCACTTTGAATTTGGAAAATGGTGTTTTAAGTAGAGATTTTGTGTGGGAAAGTGATAGTGGTACAGAGATAAATTTAAAAACAGAAAAATTTGCTAGTTATGATAACTTACATTTAATAACTATGAGTTATAAATTTAGTGTGTCAGAGGATAGTAAAGTAACTTTATTAACAGGAATTGATGGTGAGGTTTGGGATTTGAATGGGCAGCATTTAAAAAACTATCAATTTTTAGAAGAAGAAGGTTTAATAGCAATTGAAACTACTACTGTGGAGGAAGAAATTAATTTAGATGTGGTAGAAGGAATTAATGTTAAAGGGAGTAGTGCAGTAAAAGAAGAATTTGTTCAACGAGATAAAAAATTATTGAGAAAATTGACTTTTGATTTAGCAGCAGCAGAAGAAGTAATATTAGAAAAATATGTAGCTGTTTACAGTAGTAATGATAGTGAAGTACCATTAGCAGCAGCAGTGAGAGATGTTACAGAGGCTAGTGGTCAAGGTTATGAACAGTTAAAACAGAAGCAGGAAGAACAATGGGCTGATATTTGGGAAGTATCCGATATTAAAATTGAAGGAGATTTAGAAGCGCAAACAGCATTAAGATTCAACTTATACCATAATATTATTTGTACTCCAGCTCATACAGACCGTTTACCTATTGGAGCCCGCGGTTTATCCTGCCAAGCTTATCAAGGAGCAGCATTTTGGGATCAAGAAATCTTTAATATGCCAATGTTTTTATATACTAGACCTGAGATTGCTAAGAACTTATTGAAGTATAGATACCATACTTTAGATGGAGCAAGACAGAAAGCAGAAGACTTAGGCTATTATGGTGCTTTTTATGCTTGGATTAGCGGCAAAACAGGACAAGAATTATGTCCAGATTACTTTTTTAAAAATGTATTAACTGGTCGTAAGATCAGAAATCACTTTAATGATTGGCAAATCCATATTTCTCCTGATATTGCTTATGCTATGTGGCATTATTATCGAGCTACAGGAGATTGGGAGTTTATTGCTAATTATGGTGCTGAAGTTATTTTTGAAATAGCCCAATTTTTAGTAGCTCATGCTTATTTCAAAAAAGATAAAAATAGATATGAGTTTATTAGATTATTAGGACCAGATGAATATCATGAAAATGTTGATAATAATGCTTTTACTAATTATCAAGCACAATATGCTTTAGATAAAGCTGTTAAGATTTATCACCGCCTTCAAGAGGAAAATCCAGCTCAGTTAGAAGAACTATTTAGCAAATTAGATTTAGAGGTGAATGATGTAGAGAATTGGAAAGAGATGGTGGAGTTAATTTACTTACCACAGCCTGATGATGATAGTTTATTAATTGAACAGTTTGACGGCTATTTTGATTTAGAAGATGTTACTCCGGCAGAAGTAGAAAGTAGATTACAGGACCCTCATGAATATTTAGGTTGGCCTATGGGAGTAGCTACTAGAACTCAAGTAACTAAACAGGCTGATTTATTGCAATTGTTTAGTATGCAGGATAGGTTTAGCGAAGAAGTTATAAAAGCTAATTATGATTATTATGAACCGCGTTGTGAGCATGGTTCCTCTTTAAGTCCTTCTGCTCATTCAATTATAGCTAGTAAAGTAGGCTATTTAGATGAGGCGTATCAATATTTTATTGATTCTTGCACAGTAGACCTATATAATACTAATAAAGCAATTCACGGGGGAACTTTTATTGGAGGAATTCATACAGCAGCATGTGGAGCAGCTTGGCTGATGATTGTTCAAGGTTTTGCAGGTATGAAAGCTGCTTTAGATAAATTAGAATTCAACCCTGAACTACCATCACAATGGGAGCAGGTTGAATTTAATTTGCAGTATCAAAATAAATTATTATTAATAAATATTAGTAACAATAAATTTAAAATTAAAGTTCTATCTAATTCCGAACAAGAACCA
>JBNJFD010000219.1:0-3115 GCA_051746525.1 Bacillota bacterium
TGGTCCAGTGGAAGCAATGGGTTATTTAACACCACTGCGGGGAGTAATTGATAATTTCTCACTTCAAAATAGATCTTTAAATATTAGAGGTAGAACTAAAGTAGCTGAGGAATTAAGAGAATTGACTATTAATTTAAGTGAATCAGAATATTTTACTAATGTTAATCTGCAGACAATGGAAAAACAGGAAGAAGTTCGTTTTTCAATAACTGCTGAATTAGTAGAAAAGGAGAGTGAGTAGTATGTTTAGTAACTTGAGTAATAGAGAAAAAATACTGCTTGTTCTGGTTTTTATTATTGCAGTTGGAGCTGTATATTACTTTTATTTCTATCAGCCTTTAACTGAAGAAGTAGCAAATTTAGAAAGAGAAAAAAGCCAAAAATCAGCACGTTTAGAGACAGCAATTGGTTTTGCCAGGAAACTGCCGGAAATCAAAGAAGAATACCAATTATTAGTTGCTGATTTAGAAGCCAGAGGGGTTTACTTAGATAAAGATGTTATTGATTTATTAATTGAGTTTAGAGAAGCAGCTAAAGATAATGATGTTGAACTTAGATTATATAGGCCTTCTCAAATAGCTGATGGAATATCAATGACTGTTATCATAGATGGTGGATTTAGAGAAGTTACAAACCTTTTTGAAGATTTTGGAGAATGGAATTACTGGTTTGAATTCACTTCTTTAGATATTCAGAGAAATTCTGCTGATGGTGTGACAATTAATATGGGTGTTATTTATCATGATCAGCTTATTACTTTGGAAGGAGTTGAGGCTGATGTTTAAAACTAATAAATTTATTTTATATACATCTATTCTACTCCTCTTAATTTTTTCTTTTAGTGTAATGGCTCAGGAAGATGCAGAAGAAAATGAGGAAAGAACATTTAGAAATCCGTTTGTAGAATATGTAGATCCGGCTGAAAAAGCTGCTGAAGCTGCTCAAAATACAGAGCAAGGAAATGCTGGAGGTAATGCAGAAGGGCAAAGAGCAGAGCCTGTGATTACTATTGAAGATATAAAAAGTGGTATACCTTTTAGATTAAGTGGTATTATTACAAGCGGTAATGATAGAATAGCAGTTCTTAATACTGTAGATGGAGTCGAATTTATACGCGGAAGATATGAAAAAAATAATTATATAATATCAGCAATTAGTCAAAATAGTATAACTGTTAAAAACCGAGGTTTTACTTTTCAGCTGAGGATTGGAGGGGAAATTAATGAGAGATAATAAAAAGATAACTGCATTAATCTTAATTTTAGTTTTTGTTTTATCCGCTACAGCAGCAGTAGGAGCACAGGGAAGAATTAATGAAATGAATTTTAAGAACTCAGACTTGACAGATGTTTTACGTGCAATTGCTGAGGTGGCAAATGTTAACTTAATTACTGATAGCAATGTTAGTGGTACAATTACAATCCATTTAAAAGACATTAGTTTTAATAAGGCATTAGATTTAATTACCCAGACCAGGTCATTAACCTATAAGTGGGATGAGAACACGGTTGTTGTTGCCTCCCCTGATAGAATAGATGAGATATATGCTAATATAGTGACTGAGTTTATAGCAGTTAAATCAAATGATCTGGATAATATATCAGTAATAGTTAAGGATATTTTCCCTGATACTCAGATTACAGCTGATCCTGTTAGAAGACAGTTTATTTTAAAGGGAGAAGAGGATAGAGTAGTTGAAATTAGAGAGATGATAGAGCGGCTTGATTCATCAGCAGTTGCTCAACAGAAAAGACCTGGAGATTTTCTTGCTTCAGAAGATGGCCAAAGCGCTGAAAGAGAAGAAGTTTATACAGATAGCTATCAGGTAGTAAATACTGATCTTGCTGATTTAACAAGCAAGTTGCAGGGAGTGAATTCTAATCTTTCGATGCGCCCAAATGAACTTACAAATACTTTAACAATCAGTGGTAGAGAAGCTGAAGTAAAAGAAGCAATCTCAATGGCTAAAACTTATGATGAGAGTTTAGAGCCAGCGACTAGAAATATACGTGTTGATTATGTAGATACAGAACAAATTTCTGAAATCATTGGTAAGTTTTATCCAGATGTTAAATTACATGTAAATGCTAAACGCAAAGAAATAATAGTCAATGGTGCAAGAAATAAACTAGATGGTGTGGAAGAATTAATTAATGAAATTAATAAGCCTCAATACCAGGTAGTTATTGAAACTAGAGTAGAAGAAATATCATCAAATTTTAATAGACAATTTGGTATAGAAAATTTAAGTGATTTTTCAAGTATTGAGTTTATCAAAGATTTAGATGGAGATATTACTGAGTTAGATTATGATTGGCCACAGTTCTTTAAAGCTCTAGATGAAAGCGAAGATTCTGAAACTTTAGCTAATCCCCGTTTAATGACTTTAAATGGAGAAACAGCTTCTATGGATATTCTTGATGAAGAGCCATATGTAACAGATATTGAAAGAAATGATGATGGTATTTTGCAGTATTCATATGATTATGTAGAAGCAGGAGTTATTTTAGAATTTACTCCTTGGATTACAGAAAATGATGAAATCGAACTTCAGATCATTCCTGAAGTAAGTAGTTTCCAAATTTTTGATCCTCAAGAACAAAAACCACCATCTAAAAAATCTAGAAGAGTGGAAACAAGATTAAGACTTAAGGATGGAGAAACAATAGTTATTGGGGGGTTAATCCAGACTACTAATGACGGAGTAATAACCAAGATTCCTTTATTAGGAGATATTCCAATACTAGGTGAATTATTTAAAAACAGAAATAAAAATGAAAATGTTAATGAATTAGTTATATTTGTAACACCAAGAATTATAAAATATGGTGAAGAACAAGAAAAGGAAGAACATTTAATTAAAAGAGGAATTGATGAAGAAACTGCTGAAATAAATGAAGATAAAGAAATTATTGATGAAACAAAAGAAGAAAAGATAACTAATGATCAAAATAAAGAGGAAGCAATTCAGAAATATCTGGATGAAAGAAGTAAATCAAGAGAAGAAATTTTAGCTTCCTTAAAAGAAAATAAAAAACAAGAAAATAAAGAATTTCAAGAATTAACTCCTGAAGAATTAGAAGAATTATTGAATAAAAACTAAATATGTAGTGGA
>JBNJFD010000220.1:0-3107 GCA_051746525.1 Bacillota bacterium
CTGTACTCAGGATATCCTACAATTAATAAATCATCACCAAGCTCTTTAATCTCTTTATCTACAATATTAATTCCTTTTTTTATTTTCTCCACTCCTGTGCCACCTACTACAGGTACGGCATCAGCTCCACCTATTATTTTAGCAGCAATAAATAAATATAATTTATCTACTAATTCAGCCTCCCAGAATGAAGAATTAATTTCACTTCCACCTTCAACTAATACACTAGTTATTTCTTCATGAGCTAATTCTACCATTAACTTATGCAAATCTATGCGACTAGAGTTCCCCACTTCAATAATTTTAACACCTTTACTAATCAATCCTTCCTTTTTACTTTGATTAGAATTTCGGTTTGTCACCACTATCGTTTCAGCATTAGATTCTTGAACAACCAGATTAGAATCAACAGGTATTTTTAGTTCACTATCTAAAACTATTCTAATTGGATCAGAACCCGCTCCTTCAGGTAATCTAGTAGTCAATCTTGGGTTATCAGCTAACACTGTACCAATCCCAACTAATATAGCATCTACTTGGTCACGTAATTGGTGAACTAAATCACGAGATTGTGCTCCACTAATCCATTTAGAATCACCAGTCTTAGTAGCAATTTTACCATCTAAAGTCATAGCATTTTTCAAAATAACAAAAGGCTTATCAGTAGTAATATATTTAATAAATACTTCATTTAGAACTTTAGCTTCTTCCTCTAAAATCCCAACTTCAACTTCTATCCCTGCATTTTTCAACTTTTCAATCCCCGCTCCTGCAATCTTAGGATTAGGATCTTCCATGGCAATTACTACTCTAGCTAATCCTGATTCGACAATTGCATCAGAACAAGGTGGAGTTTTGCCAAAATGAGTACAAGGTTCTAAGTTAACATATAAAGTAGCACCTTCAGCTTTTTCTCCAGCCTGGTTTAAAGCATTAATTTCTGCATGATTTCCTCCAGCATAATGATGATAACCCTGCCCAATTATCTTACCATCTTTTACTATAACTGCTCCTACTAAAGGATTAGGACTCGTATCTCCCTTAGCTTGGCTAGCTAATTCTAAAGCTCGCTTCATATAATCTTTGTCAGACATTCCTATCACTCTCCCAAAAATTAAAAAAAGTTCCCTTAATTTAGCTTCAGGAACTTTACTCTAGCATAATTTTCTTCTTCCATCCAGACTATACTGTCGGTACTGGAATTTCACCAGCTCAACCTTTAAGGCTCGCGGACTATGACCGCCGGTTAGGAGTTACACCTGTTCCCGAAGAAATATTTTGTTTTTTTTATTATACAACTTTTAGATTATAAATTCAACTACTAGTCCAATTAATTCTTAGTATTTTGTAATTTGTTAATAGCTTCTTTTCTATCATCAGCCCCAAAAATAGCTGAACCAGCTACTAAAATATCCGCCCCTGCATCTACTACATCTACTGCAGTAGTCTCAGGTTTAATCCCTCCATCAACTTGAATATCAACATCTAAATCAGCTACTTCAATCATATTTTTCAACTCTTTAATTTTATCAACCATTTCTGGGATGAAACTCTGTCCCCCAAAACCTGGATTAACTGTCATAATTAAAACCATATCTAATTCAGGCAAAACATATTTAATAGTTTCTAAAGGTGTTCCTGGATTTAAAGCTACAGCCGCTTTAACAGATTGTTCTTTGATATTCTGAATTGTTCGATGTAAATGAGGACACGTTTCTACATGAACACTAATTATATCTGCCCCTGCTGCTGCAAATTGAGGTATATATTGATCAGGATTTTCAATCATTAAGTGTACATCTAAAATTTGCTCTGCCTGCTCAGCAATGTCACTTAATAATCCCGGCCCAAGTGTTATATTAGGTACAAAATGACCATCCATGACATCAATATGCAAATATTGCGCCTCTTTTACTGTATCAATTTCTGCTGCTAATTTACTAAAATCTGCTCCCAAAATAGACGGGGCAACTTTAATCATTTTATCTCCTCCAACTTTCTGTAGATTTTTCTTCAATCTCTTCTAACAACTCCAAATAGCTCTGATAACGCTGTTCACTAACTTCCCCATCTTCTACTGCTTTTTTTACGCCACACTGCGGTTCATGACTATGGGTGCAGGAATTGAATTTACAATTATTTAAATACTCATTAAATTCAACAAAATAATGCTGCAAATTACGCGGTTCAATAAAACTGATATCTAATATACTAAATCCAGGTGTGTCAGCTACCCAACCTCCTTGCTTTAAATCTAATAACTTTACATAACGAGTAGTATGCTTACCGCGCTTAATTTTATCACTAATATCATCTGTTTTCAACTCTAAATTAGGTTGAATAGCATTTAATAAACTAGATTTCCCTGCACCAGAAGGACCAGCAAAAACTGACACCTTATCTGTTAGAGTTTCTTCTAAATCTTGAATACCCATCTGCTCTAGAGCACTAGTATAAATTACTTGATAACCAATTGATTCATAAAAGCCCATCTTTTCTTTTGTTTTTTCCAAACCTAAAAGATCAACTTTATTAATACAAATTACAATTTCTAATTCTGCAGCTTGACCCAAAATTAATAATTTATCAAGTAGCTTAAAATGTAAATCTGGTTCTTTAATTGCATTAGTAATGATAACTTGGTCTACATTAGCAATCAACGGTCTAAACAATCGATTTTTTCGCTCTAACCTGCCTTCAATAATCCCTTCCTGCTCATCTAATTCTTGAAACTCAACTTCATCGCCCACTATTACTTCAATATCTTCTTGTTTTAAACGTCCTCTAATCTTACATCTATAAGTTTCTTCGCTAACAAAATCATAAACAAAGAAATATCCTCCATATGTTCTAACTACTCTTCCTTTTTTCATAATTCCCCTTTCTAAAAGCAGTAACGAGTAATCAGCAACTAGTTATATGAGCATCATTCAACTGAAAATTATTCACTCTTCACTGATTACTCATCACTCTTAAAATTGTTAGATAGTTGACTCTTTACTCTTTACTCTTTACTCTTTACTCTTTACTCTTTACTCTTTACTCTTTACTCTTTACTCTTTACTCTTTACTCTTTACTCTTTACTCTTTACTCATCACTCATTACT
>JBNJFD010000221.1:0-3094 GCA_051746525.1 Bacillota bacterium
GTTAATGAAATTGGAGGAGAAAGCTATCAGCAAAATTTTGAAGTTGAAACTGAAAGAGATAATAATTTAAGTTCTAGTGAAACAACAAATAACAATCTGGATGATATTGCAATAGTAACAGCCTGTTATACTGGTGAAGGGGCTGCCAGGGAGTTAAAAAATATAATTGAAAATAATTTAAACAGTGATTTGAACTATAGAATAATTAATTTAAGCTTAATGGAAGAGAATAATTTAGAAAAAGAAATTAAGAAACTAGAAAAAGAATATAATATATTAGCAGTTGTAAGTACCATGCCTCTAGAATTAGAATCAGTTCCTTATATCTCTGCTTTAGATATTCTGGCTCAAGATGGAATAGAAAAATTAGGTACAAAATTAAAAAATGAAGAAATGATATTTAATATTAAAACTTCACTAAAGGATCAATTTAATAATTTTAATAGTTTTGAAATTATTGATGATTTAAGAATAGCAATAAATAATATTGAAAATAAAATTAATGATAGATTAGATTTTGGTGTAAAAATCGGGATAATTATGCATATGGCTTATCTGCTTGAAAATGCCAAAAAGGCTGGTTATAGAAAGGAGTATGAAAAGTTAAATGAGTTTATTACAAAGAATAAAAACTCATTTGCAGTAGTCAACTCTGAGATGGAAAGACTAGAAACTGAGTATAATTTAGAAATAACTGATGATGAAAAGGCCTATATAACTGAAATGTTTTTATATAATTAAATATAGTTTAAAGTTAATGTGTAACTATATCAGTTAGTGTGCAGATCTATTTTGCACACTAATTTTGTGTTTATAGGTATATTTTTATAGTTTTACAATCTAAATTTCAATATAAAGAACCATATTAACATTGTTATAATAGGATTTATGATAAAAAAACAAATATTTTTTAAAAAAATATAGTTTTGGTATGATTATTGCATCTTATAATAAGTGAAGATAAAAATAACTATCTATTCAAAACAAATCAAAACAAAAAGAAAGGGGGTAGAAATTTGAAAAGCTGTTTAATTGAATTAAAAAATAAGACTGGTCTGCATGCAAGACCAGCATCACAATTTGTTAGTGAAGCAAAAAATTATGAATCAGAAGTTGAAATTGAAAAAGATGATCGCATTGTTAATGCTAAAAGCATTATGGGTTTAATGACCCTTGGAGCTTCATATGGAGATAAAATTAAATTAATAGTAAATGGAAATGATGAAGAAACAGCTGTAAAAGAACTGGCTGAATTATTTAAAAGTTTTGAATAAAATTTTTCAACATAAAACAGGAGGAATATAATATGATAAAAATTTTATTAGTTTGTAATGCTGGAATGAGTACAAGTATGTTAGTAGAAAAGATGAAAGATGAGGCAGCTAATCGAGACTTAGAATTTGAGATTAAGGCAGAGTCAGCAAATAAATTCGAAGATATTGTAATAAATTATGATGTTGTTCTTTTAGGACCTCAAATTAAATATAAAGAAAAAACATTTAAAAAGATTGCAGAAGAAAAAAATGTTGCTCTTGATGTGGTAGATTCAGCGGCCTACGGTATGGTAGATGGAGCAAAAGTATTAGACCAGGCATTATCTTTACTTGATAAATAAACTTACTTAATAAATGGGAGGATATTATAATGAAAAACAAATTATTTCAGATATTAGAAGATAAGTTTTTACCTGTAGCAGGAAAAGTTGGAGAGCAGAGACATTTACAGGCTGTTCGTGATGGATTAATTGCAATTTTACCGATGCTTATAATTGGTTCTGTAGCTTTAATTGTTGCATTCCCACCTATACCGGCACTACAAGAACTTGTTGATCCATATGTAAGCCAGATATTAATTATTGAGAGTGCAACCTTTGGAATGATGGGACTCTTTGCTGCATTTACAATTGCTTATTCTTTAAGTAAGAAATATGAAATGAACCCCCTTGAATCAGCTGTTTTAGGTCTTGCAGCATTTGTTTTATTAGTTCCTGCAACTGAAAATGGAAATATTCCATCTAATTGGATGGGATCAGATGGGTTATTTATAGCAATTTTAGCAGCATTATATTCGGTAGAGGTTCAACGCTTAGTTGTAAAAAGAAATTTTGTTATTAAAATGCCAGCAGCTGTACCTCCTAATGTATCAAGATCATTTACAGCTTTAATACCAGGCTTTATTATTTTGTCATCACTTTGGATTTTTAATCAGATTTCAATAACATTTACTGATTTTGCAATACCTGAATTGATTAACAGTATTTTAACAGCACCACTTTTAAGATTAGGTGGAACCTTTCCTGGAGTTGCAGTTTTAGTCCTGGCAATTAGTATCTTTTGGTTTGTTGGTATTCATGGTTCCAGTCTTGTTGTTGGAACTGCTGGTCCTGTACTTTTAACTTTATTAGATCAGAATACTAATGCTATGGAAGCTGGGATGGAAGTTCTTCCAAATATTGTTAATCAACCTTTTATTGAAATTTTTGTTCATATGGGAGGTTCAGGATCAACTTTTGTTTTGGCATTATTATTGATTTTTACAGCGAAATCAAAGCAATTTAAAGCTATAGGTAAAACTTCTTTAGGTCCTGGAATTTTTAATATAAATGAACCAATAATTTTTGGACTCCCTATAGTTATGAATCCTGTTATGTTAATACCATTTATTTTGGCTCCATTGTCTGCAGCTACCATAACATATATTGCAATGGGACTTGAATTAGTAGCCAGACCTTATACTTTAATACCGTGGACAACACCACCTTTAGTTAGTGGTTTTTTAGCAACAGGTGATTGGCGAGCAGTAATTTTACAATTGGTTACAATGACTGTAGCAGGCTTTATATATTATCCATTTATGAAATTATTAGATAATCAAAAATTAAAAGAAGAAAGAGCTAATGCAGAAGAAGCAGACAAGGTAGAAAAAGCTACTACTGCATAAATAATTATCGAAGAATTAAATGATATTCAAAAAATTGTTATTTTGGGGTGAGGTTATGACTAATGAAGAAGTAGTTTTTAAAATAATAACTGCAGCTGGTAATGCTAAGGGTATTGCTTTTGAAGCTCTCGCTCTTGCCAGAGAAGGAAAATTT
>JBNJFD010000222.1:0-3072 GCA_051746525.1 Bacillota bacterium
CTTGTGTGGTTGGTAATTAAAACTTAGACCCCGTAAGGGGTCTTTTTTAGTTGTTGCTTAGAGATTATATCTTCTCAAGGATTAATTTATTGAAATTTTTAATTGATGTGATACATATCATAGCCAAAACCCAAAAAAGAAGTTATTATATTAGTAACAGTAAGAAAAAAAGCAAATGATTTACTTAAAAATTTAAAATCAAACTATATAAACGGGGAGAGATTATAATGAAAACAAGAGAAATAATTAGTATTGACGAAGAAAAATGTAATGGTTGTGGTGAATGTGTAACAGGTTGTCATGAAGGAGCCCTACAGATTGTAGATGGAGTAGCTAAGTTAGTTAATGAGCACTTTTGTGATGGTTTTGGAGATTGTATTGGAGAATGTCCAACGGGAGCTTTGCAAATAGAAGAAAGAGAAGCAGCAGAATTTGATGTAGAAGCTACTAAAGAACATGTAGAAAATTTACGAGGAGCAGAAGCAGCTCAAGAAATGATGCAAGCTCAAGAAGAACATGCCGGAGATGAAAAAGAAAGTCATCATAGTCATAGTCATCAGGGAGGATGCCCAGGTAGCAGAATGATGAATATGGATAAAAACAAAGAAAGCAATAATCATAACCAAGAAACCAAAGATGTAAAATCACAATTACAGCAGTGGCCGGTACAGATAGATTTATTATCACCTCAGGCACCATATTTTGCAGGGTCTGATTTATTAATTACAGCTGATTGTGTTGCTGTAGCTTATGGCAACTATCAGCAGTTATTAAAAGATAAAACAGTAGCTATGGGTTGTCCAAAATTAGACGATGCTCAAAAACACATTGATAAATTGGCAGCAATAATTAAACACAATGACTTAAATAGTATTACAGTAGCTCGAATGGAAGTGCCTTGCTGTGGAGGGATGACTCAAATTGTAAAACAAGCTCTAGAAATAGCTGATTCAGATTTAGAAGTAGAAGTTAAAACAATTGGAATTAATGGGGAATTAAAATAGCTTAGAGTAGGCAGTCTAATATTAGGCTGCCTACTTTGTATTTATAACAGATTTTTTGCAAGTTTTAAAGAGTTTTTTTGCTTTTGATAAAAGGTATTTAGCAAGATTATCTTGAATTATTATTTACAGGTGTTAAAGTATTAATAGCTTAATTTAAATTAGTTCTTGTATAATCATACAAAAATATGTATAATTATAAACAAGAAAATAATGTACATTTATAAATTACAGGGAGGCTTTAATAAAATGAAAAAAGATATTAATAAAATAGTATTAGCTTATTCGGGAGGATTAGATACTTCAATTGCGATTAAATGGCTGCAGGATACTTATGATGTAGATGTGGTAGCCTATTCAGCAGATGTAGGTCAAAATGAACCATTAGAGCCAGTTAAGGAGAAAGCAATAGCTACTGGAGCTGTGGAAACTTATGTTGATGATTTGCAGGAGGAGTTTTTACGAGAATATGCGTTTAAAGGATTAAAAGCTGGGGCGTTATATGAAGGGAAGTACCCTTTAGCTACAGCTTATTCTAGACCTCTAATTGCTAAGCGAATGATTGAAGTAGCTAAGCAGGAAGGGGCAGATGCAGTTGCACATGGTTGTACAGGTAAAGGAAATGATCAAGTGCGCTTTGATGTTTCTTTTCAAGCATTAGCTCCGGGAATTGATATAGTAGCTCCACTTAGAGAATGGGAATTTGGTTCTCGAGGAGAGCAGATTGATTATGCTAATCAAACAGGAATTGAAGTTAGTGCTACTAAGGAAAATCCGTATAGTATAGATCGAAATTTATGGGGGATTAGTATTGAATGTGGAGAATTAGAAGACCCAGCCCTTGAACCGCCAAAAGAAGTTTATCAAATTACTAATCATTTAGAAGAAACACCTGATCAAGCAGAATATGTAGAAGTTTCTTTTGAACAAGGTGAACCAGTAAGTTTAAATGGACAAGAACTGGGCCCAGTTGAATTAGTAGAGCAACTAAATGAGATTGCTGCTAAACATGGAGTAGGACGAATTGATATGGTAGAAAATCGTTTAGTAGGAATTAAATCGAGAGAAATTTATGAAGCTCCTGCTGCTACAGTATTAATGACAGCTCATGGTCAATTAGAAGATTTAGTATTAGACCGAGAAACAGCCCATTATAAAGCACAAATAGCACAAAAGTATGCAGAATTAGTTTATTATGGTCAGTGGTTCTCTCCGCTGCGTAGAGCTTTAGATGCTTTTATAGATGAAACTCAGAAATATGTAACGGGGACAGTAAAAGTGAAATTATTTAAAGGTAATTGCCAAGTTGTGGGACGAGAATCAGAGCAGTCATTATATCAAGAAGAATTAGCAACTTATGAAAAGTCAGATGAATTTAAACATGCATCTGCTGAAGGATTTATTGATTTATTCGGTCTACCATTAAAAGTTAACGGCATAGTGCATAATGAATAGTTAAGCAGTTGTAAACTGTCAATTATATTAAGGGGAGTATTAGGGATGGAAATTAAGATTAAGACAGCAGGGGTTGAAGATAGTGATTTAGTATATCAACTAACTAAGCAGGCATTCCAAGATTATCTTGGCCCTGCTTTTTCTTCTTTAGTTCCAGCTTTACAAGAAAGTAAGAAAGATGTTGTTGAAGATATAAAAGAAAAAACAGTTTTGATTGCCTATGTTGATGGAGAAGCTGCTGCTTCAGTTAGGTTTTATCCGTTGGAAAATGGAGAATATCATTTAGGTCGTTTAGGTGTGTTAAATGAATTTTCAGGGAAGAATATAGGAAGAAAATTAATTAAAGAAGTTGAGCAGAGAGTTAAAACTGCAGGGGGAAAGCGGATAACTTTAATTTCTGCTTATAATAAGAAAAAATTATTACATTTCTATCAGAGATTAGGTTATCAAATAGAAGAAATTAGGGAAGATGAAGATTATACAAGAGTGAAACTAGGAAAAGAAATTGACAATTGATAATGGATAATGGACAATGCATAAAGTATAAAGTACAAAATAAAAAAGTTTTACAGTTATTGTTTCTAGGGTTTTAATTATCAATTAATCATGGGGGGAT
>JBNJFD010000223.1:0-3072 GCA_051746525.1 Bacillota bacterium
ACGGTTTATAGAAATGGCTGTGTTAAGTTTAGGAGTAGCTTTTATAAGTTTTATAATTGGTTATTTGATTCGAGTTACTCTAGGAGTAGAAATTTAAATTTGGAGTAGCTAAGCATATTTTTAAAATAAATCCTTTGACAAAGAGCTTATCCTGTGTTATTCTTTATCTAGGCTGATAAAATATTCTTATTGGCTGTTTTTCAAATATTTAGGAGGAATTTTATAATATGAAAGAACAAGGTAATGTAAAATGGTTTGACGGATCAAAAGGTTATGGTTTTATTGAAAGAGCAGAAGGAGAAGATGTATTCGTTCATTTCTCTGCAATTCAAGAAGAAGGATACAAGTCTTTAGACGAAGACGAAGCTGTAGAGTTTGAAGTAGTAGAAGGAGATCGTGGATTGCAAGCTGAAAATGTTGTTAAGCTATAAATAAGCTCTAACTAACATAAATTGCGACCTTTAAAAGCTCTGGGGAATTATTCCCTAGGGCTTTTTTTAATTTTTTGTGCAGGTAATTGATGCTGTTTAAGTGAAATATAGTAATAAGAATAAAAAACAAGTAAATAGGAGTTGAAATCATGAAAAAAGTTATTGTCTTTTCTTTAGTATTGGCCCTAGCTCTGACGTTAACGGGTTGCATTAAATTTCGGACAGATTTAACAGTTAATCAGGATGGTAGTGGTAAAGTTAATTATTCTGTTGGATTTAATTCTTTGGTTTATCAAATGATGAAAGAGGAGCAACAGCAGGATCCATTAGCAGAAATGAGAGCAGCCTTTGAAGAACAGGAGTATCAAGTGGAGAGATTTAATAATAATAATTTAGTAGGTATTAATGCTAGTAAAGAAGTAGAAAATGTTGCAGAGATTGAATCTGTTCAAGAGATACTGCAGGCTAATCAACAGGGTTCTAATCAAGAATTAAGCGATTCTGGTCTTTCATTAGCCGGATTAGAGGTTGAAAATGGTGTTTTCTATAATACATATACTTATAATGACACAGTAAATATGAAAGAATTAGCAGCTGAATCAACAGGAGACCAAATGGCAGATAATATGAGGGATACAATGCTAGAACAAATTGATTTTGGATTTAAAATTAATTTACCTGTCAAAGCAGAAGAGCATAATGCTACGTCAGTAGCTGAGGATGGGAAACAGTTAACTTGGGATTTTAAGCCTGGTGAAGAGAATGAAGTGCATTTAAAAGTTAAATCCCCGAATTACTTTAATATGACTGCAGCAGGAGTAATAACTTTTCTTTTAATTGGTGCTTTTATTTTCTTTTTCTTAAGACCGAGTAAAGAAAAGCAGAATTATTAGATTTAAACTAAAAGTATATTGGACTGAGATTAGGAGCAGTTGAAGCTGCTCCTAAATTATTTTTTGAGTAATTTAGTTATTTTTTCTTTAATCTGCTGAATCAAAATAGGGACTGCCTGTTGGACTGGAGCGGAAAGTTCAGTGCCGGGTTTTAAAGAAGCAGCTTCTATTCCTAAACAGCTTACCTGTTGGGGTAAGGCAGTTAAACTACGGGCCAAGGCAATTGTCTGCAGCAAAGAATAGTTGTGAGTAATTGCTGTAATTTTTCTTGCAGCAGCTATAGTGGCTAAATCTAGTTGATAAATTGTCCCTGCTTTTTGCCCCCCCTTTCATTGCATCAACTACTATTAGATACTGCGAACGGCTTAATTCTTGTAAATAATAAGCAGGGTAAGTGCCGCCGTCTAAAAACAAAACTGCTGCAGACCACTCTTCTAACTGTAGCTGTTTAATTACCTCTGTTCCTAAACCATCATCTCCTAATAATTGATTTCCAATACCAATAACTGTGACTTTATAAGCTATGGTTTCCATAGTTAATAAATATTAAAGAATTGTTATAGATATGCGAGTTTAAAAATTTTAGCTGTTAAAGCTTTAATATTTGTAGCATTCTTCTGGGTAGCAGTTAATTTTTTTAATAATAATTAAGTATCATGCATAGTATTATTAAGAAGTCATAATTAAGGAGGTGCTGCAGTGCAGCAGCAGGAGTTTATTAGCTTATGCCGCCAACATTCTTTAGCTCAAAATCAAGATGAGTATTCTTTATCGCAGCAGGTTTTAGAGGCAGTAGGTCAGTATCAAAGTCATAACTCGACAAAATTACCAGTGATTTGGCTGGAGACTAATGATAGTGGTGATAATAATATTTCGCTAATGAATACAACTTATCCTTATTTAGACCGGGTGTTTACAGAATTAATTGATTTATTATATAGTAATACTTTTATGGCTGCTCAAGGGGCAGATGCAGTTAAAATTTTAAAGAATGCTGTTAATAGAAAAGCTGCTCAATTCACTTTAGTAGTAGAAGGGGCTATTCCGCTGCAGAAAGGATATAATGTAGTTTTTACTACTAAGCAGGGAGATGTTAGTGCTTTAGAGGCCGTAGAGTGGTTAGGTGGATTAGCAAAATATGTAGTAGCAATTGGAACTTGTGCTAGTTTTGGTGGTCCTACGGCTGCTCGACCTAATCCTAGTCATAGTGTAGCTGTTAGCGAAGTGTTGGATTGTGAAGTAATCAATGTTAGTGGGTGTCCTGTTAATCCGGATTGGTTTGTGGGGACTTTAGCTCATTTATTAATGTATGGTCGCCCTGAGCTGGATGACCATAATCGTCCTACATTATTTTATGGTTTTACTATTCACCGCCACTGTCAGAGGAGATCGTATTTTGATAATGGTAATTTTGCAGCAAGTTTAGGAGATAGAGAGTGCATGTTTAGTTTAGGATGTGTGGGCCCTAAAACTGCTGCTGATTGTCCTTATCGGCAGTGGATTAATGTTAATTGGCCAGTAGAGGCGAATACGCCTTGTATTGGCTGTACTAATCCTGATTTCCCAGATGGGTCAACACCTTTTTTTACGTCATTGCCTGACAAGAGAAAGAGCAGTAACGAGAAAGAGCAGTGAAGAGTGAAGAGTGAAGAGTGAAGAGTGAAGAGTGAAGAGAAAGAGCAGTGAAGAGTGAGCAGGGAGGGGAAAAAGTGAGTCAAAAGATTAACTTTAGTCCTGTAACTAGATTA
>JBNJFD010000224.1:0-3071 GCA_051746525.1 Bacillota bacterium
AACTCCTACTTTCTTACCTTCTAAATCTTCTGGACCTTTGATATCATTATTATCTGCCATTACTGCTACTACTTGGCCCGCATTAAAATACTGGTCAGTAAAGTCAACTGCTTTAGCTCTTTCTTCAGTAATTGTCATAGCTGACATGATTAAATCATACTTTTCTGATTTTAACCCCGGAATTAAACCATCAAAAGCAGTATCTACAAATTCAACTTCTATTCCTAATTGATCCCCAATGGCTTTAGCAATATCTACGTCGAAACCAACAATCTCTCCATCATCATCAGTATATTCAAATGGCTTATAATCAGCACTCATCCCAATTGTTAATTTTCCTTCTTCTTGTATTTGATCCCAATTTGTTGTCTCTTCTTGTTTTTGTTCCGAAGTTGTTTCCTCTTCTTGTACTTGATCCGAAGTCGTCTGTTCTCCCCCACAAGCAACAGTAAAAACTAATGCTAATACTAACATTGCTAAAATTATTCTTTTCATTATGTTTAACCCCTTTCTAGATTTAAACTTAATTATGTACTTGCTTAGCTGACCTGGTTTTTGCCCCCACACTCGCCCACTGGAACTTTGCAAAAGCATTTTGCTTCTACTCTTATTCTCTCTAGTTTCTCTAGGTAGGTCTCACTTCTAAGCCGCACCATGATCAATAGCTACTGCTATCTTACGTGGATCGTTTCGCCTGCGACTGGCTTCGACTTTCAACCACAGACCTAAGCAAATACATATCAATTATATTTATTTTTCAGCTTAAAATCAAGAGTTGATAGCTGATTTTTTGTTTTTTTGTGCCAAATCAGATAATTGTTTTTCTGCTGTTTAGTTAGATAATCTTTTTTATGTTTGATATTGCTAAAACACCATCACAGCGATGATTTTTTAACAATTTAACTTGATTTTATTTTTTGATCTAGTTGATACAATTCTTTTAACAAAGGTTCAAATTTATTCAACTTATCAATATCATTCTTAGTAATTAATCTTAACTTTTCGCTGCGTTTAAGATCATATTCTAAATCAATTCCTTTAATCTCATCTCTTAACTCCCGCTGCTTTTCTTTTAATTCTGTAGTGTCTGCTCCTGCTTCTAATAACTCCTGTTCCTCTTTTAATAATTCTAATAAATCTTCATATAATTCAATTTGCTTTAACAAACCCTCTAATTTACTTTTACTTCCTTTAATAATCATCACTCCCTTGTATTTAATTGATAATTGACAATGAACAATTGACAATTAAATTCAAAAACATACAATCAAAATCAAGACTTAGACTTGGCAGTGCCAAGTCTCTACACAACTTTAACCACCGACCACTATAATGCCTATTGTTCTATTGTTCTATTGTTTTAATTGTCCATTATCAATTATCCATTGTCAATTTCTTTTATACGCTGTCCCTGAATCTTTAATTTCAATTAATTCTTTAGGATATGGAGCAAAGAAAGTCTGCTGTTTTAAATAATCTACTTTATTTCTTAAAATCCAGGCACTCAAAATACTATTAGGAACGCTTAAAGGCACCTTCCCATTGCGGTATTGTTCTAATTTATCAAAAAAGAAATTTTTCTCACTTTTAGATAAATCATTGGATACATAACCAAAGGCATGGGTTAAAACATTAATATTAGCAGTATAAGTAGGCGGTTTGGCAAATACTTTGCTTAAATGCTGCTCATAATTATCTAGAACTGTGTCTAAGTCTTGGCCCTCATGATTAGCAGTAATTTGTCCTAATTTTCTCATTTCTACTTCATTATAAGATAAAAATAATAATTTATTTCTACTCTGAAAATTAACTAATTGGCCCATTGAGGGATTTTCTTTTAATTTACGGAAATCTGCTAAAGTATATAGTTTAGTTAAAAAATGTTCTCTTAGTTTGAAATTCTTTAACCGTCCTTCGTTGGTAATTGCTTTGGTAGGATACTCTTCTTTGACTAAACCTCCAAATAAGCCGCTATCCTTTTGAGAAGGAACACCGTTTTTATCATAAACTTTAGCATCTCTACTACCGCAAGATGGAGAACGGTTTTTTAAAATAAATCCATCTACTTCGGATAAGGATGCAAAAAAATCAGCAGCAAAACCTTTCATTTCTACTGTTACATCTTTATCTGTAGCAGATTGAATTAAGCGCACTTCCCCCTCTTTTTTGACTAGCCTAATTGAATCTCGCGGCACTCCTAAGCCAATCTCTACTTCGGGGCAAACAGTGATGAAATCAATCTGCCCTTTTAGCTGTTTTATGAAATCATCATTGATAATATCTCCATTATATCTGCATTTTGCAAAGGTTAAACATTTGCTGATTACTACTTTTGGTGTTACAAAATCCCGTTCCAATATCTTTATTTCTCCTTTCCCTCAATATTTCTTCTAGGCACTCTTGCTTTTATAGTACTACTTTGACAATTTATTTCTATCCCTCATAAAATATATTGACTACTCCTAATTTAATTCCTGCTTTATTTTATAATTATCATTGCCTTTATCAAAGAATCTCTTGGGGGATAGGAAATTCTAAATCATGTACCTGCCACATAAATCTTACCCAATCGATAGAATTAACTATATACTCCTGTGCCCAAAATTCTCGATCATAATCACGTGGTGTTATTTTACATTTTTCTGGCTGCAAGTCGGAATTATGGCGAGCAAAAAAAGCATTTAAAAACTGATCCATCTGCGGACCAAAAAGCACCGGCTCAATTTGGCCCTGTGGTACTCCATCCCGCACTATTTCCTGATATACATTCTGCCATAGATAAAGCGTACGATTAGCTTCTTTTTGAAAATCATCCACTACATCTCCTGTAGCACCTGTCTCTACACGAGAAGCATTAATAGCAGCAGGATGCCGCACAGTTACTATATAATGAGCCTGCTCTCCAAAAATATGGTCAATTAACTGCATACACTTACTAAAGCGAGTTTTCTTAACTATTTTTTTCTGATTAGGGAATTCTCTTTTGAGATATACTAAAAATTGAACTACTTGAAATAAAATATGATAATAATTTTTAGGTTTCCTCCAGCCCAGAGTATACGGCTCTTCTA
>JBNJFD010000225.1:0-3060 GCA_051746525.1 Bacillota bacterium
TGCCGAGTATCGGATCTGCTTTTATTATTGTATTTGCTTTTTCTTTTGGGGCTTTTGAGATTCCCTTTTTATTAGGGCCAACTTATCCCAAAACTCTACCAGTTATGGCTTATCAGAAGTATATTAGTTCTGATTTAATGCAGCGTCCTTATGCCATGGTAATTGCTGTAGTATTAACAGTAATTTGTGTAGCATTAATTTATTTTTATAAAAAATCAGTTGATTTAGTGTTACGTTACAATTAGGAGGATTAAGAGATGGAAAATAGATCTAAATTAATCAGGCTGACTTTAATTTATACTTTAGTATTTGTGTTAGTATTTCCGCTATTAGTATTAGCATTATGGGCTTTTGCTGGTGATTGGTCCTGGCCGGGTTTAATACCTCAGGAGTGGACTATAGAGGGTTGGAAATATTTTATCGATCCTGTTAATGGAGCTTTAGATGCATTAAAAACAAGTTTTTTAATTGGACTGGGGGTAACATTATTATCGTTATTAGTTAGTATTCCAGCAGGAAAGGCGTTGGGGATTTATGATTTTCCAGGTAAGGAATTTATTAAAATTTTAGTTTTAGCCCCAATTATTGTACCACCATTAGCAGTTACTTTAGGGATTCATATTAATTTTATTAAATTTGGGTTAAGTGATAGTATACCGGGAGTAATAATTGTTCATTTAATTCCTACAATTCCTTATTCAATTAGAATTTTAACTCATGTTTTTGAAGCAGTAGGTAATAAATTAGAGGCTCAAGCACAAGTTTTAGGAGCTAGTATGTGGCAGAGGTTTATTCATATTACTTTACCGCTTATTTATCCTGGGATTTTTTCAGCGGGGATAATGGTCTTTATAGTTTCTTTTAGTCAGTATTTTTTAACCTTCTTAATTGGCGGTGGGGAAGTAGTGACTTTTCCTATGGTTTTATTTCCGTTAGTCAATAATGGAGACCGGATGTTGGCAGCAGTTTATAGTTTGGTCTTTATTGGAGCAGCTTTATTTTTCACTCTGCTGATGGAAAGGTTATTTAAAAGCGGCGAGGAACGAAGTGACCACTTTTATTTATAAAGTTTTATTTTATAAAACTTTATAGTAATGAGTAATGAGAAAAGAGTGATGAGTAAAAGTCAAATTACTTTTTATTCTTTACTGAACTAAATAAAGGGAGTAATCGATATGGTAGAAATAGAATTAAAAAATTTAACTAAAAAATTTACAGGTGAAACAGTAATTAAAGATTTAGATTTAACTATTGAACCTGGTGAATTAGTAGCACTATTAGGACCATCTGGTTGTGGTAAGACTACTACTTTAAATCTGATTTCTGGTTTATTAGCTCCTAATCAAGGTGATATTTTATTTGATGGTGATTCTGTATTAGATGTTCCTACAGAAACTAGAGGGGCTGTATTAGTTTTTCAAGATTATTTATTATTTCCCCACCTTAATGTAGAAAAAAATATTGCTTTTGGTTTAAAAATGAGGGGTGAGGGTGAGGCAGAAAAGAAGCAGAAGGTAAAAAACTTATTGGATTTAGTTGGTTTGTCTGGATATGAGGAAAGTTATCCTCATAATTTGTCAGGAGGGCAGCAGCAGCGGGTAGCTTTGGCCCGAGCTTTAGCTATTAATCCAGAGGTTTTACTTTTGGATGAGCCCTTTTCTAATCTTGATGCTAATTTAAGGTCAGAAATGCAGAAATTTATCCGTAATTTACATCTTGAAGAAGAGATGACAACTATATTTGTCACCCATGATCGTGAAGAAGCAATGTTAATAGCAGATAAGATTGCAGTGATGAATAATGGAGTTATAGAACAATATGGTACTGCAGAGGAATTATATAAACATCCGCAAACTAAATTTGTAGCTGATTTTTTTGGAAAAGCTAATTATTTAACCGGTCGGATACAGGATGACAAGTTTGATTGTAGTGCCGGTAAATTACCAATTGAATCAGATTTAGCTGCTGATGGAATTGATTTAAATAGTAACAGAGAATTATCAGTAATGATTAGACCGGAATTTATAGAATTTGCTTCTACTAATGGAGATGATAATCATCAAGTTCATTTAGAAGGAATGATTTGTGAAAAAAGATTTGTAGGAGAACGAATTTTTTATGAAGTACTGGTCAATGGACAGATTTTACAGGTAACTGCTCTGCCGCCTTCAACGCTGCAGGAAAAAGAAAAGGTAGAGCTGGTGCTTGATGTTGATAATTTATGGTTGATGGAGGTTTAAACATGCAAGAACTTATTTCGATTATTATTCCTGTGCTAAATGAAGAAAAAACAATAGTAGATGTATTAGGACATGTTAATGATTTAGCTGGGAATAAAGAAATTATAGTAGTTGACGGTGGTAGTATTGATCAAACTCCTCAATTAGCAGAAGGACTAGCTGATAAAGTTTGCCAAACTAAGGCCGGGCGGGGGCACCAGATGAATTATGGTGCTTCATTTGCTGCAGGAGAGATATTGTTATTTCTGCATAGTGATTCTTGGTTAGAGAAGGGGTCATTGTTAGCTATAGCAGCAGCACTGAAAGATGAGAATATTATCGGAGGGTCCTTCAGTTTAAAGATTGATGATGATAGCTGGCCGCTGCGCTTTATTTCTTGGACTTCTAACTTGAGAGCAAAATATTTAAATTTAATTTTTGGAGACCAAGGTATTTTTGTCCGCCGCCATATTTTTGAAGAATTAGGTGGATATCCTGAAATTGAGTTAATGGAAGATTGGGAATTTTCCAAGAGGCTGGCTAAAAGAGGAGAGTTAATTCAATTAAATCACCAGATTTATACTTCAGCCCGTCGCTGGGAAGAGTATGGAGTGTGGAAAACTATTTGGTTAATGCATAAAATTAAGTTGCTGTATGTATTAGGAGTTAAACCAGAGAAATTAAAGAAAATCTATCGTGATGCGCGGTGAAAAGCAGTAAAGAGCAGTGAAGAGTAAAGAGTGAAGAGTAAAGAGAGAAGAGAGTGAAGAGTGAAGAGAGAAGAGAAAAGAGTGAAGAGAAAAGAGAGAAGAGAAAAGAGTGAAGAGTAAAGAGAGAAGAG
>JBNJFD010000226.1:0-3051 GCA_051746525.1 Bacillota bacterium
CTGTCTTGAAGGGTTTTATAAAGCTTTTATAAAAGAAAATATTCCTCAAAAAACAGATTTAAATGATTTAACTAGTATGGCAAAAGAAATACGAAAATATATAGAAAATCATTTTGACAGTGAAGGTATTGATTATCCTGAACAAATTATTATTCTTATTACAACAATAACATATGCAATTGGGAATTCTAGAAATCAATTTAGTGATTCTCATTTTGATAATGAAGCTGAGATTTGGTTAGCAGAATTTTGTAGAGATTGTATAAATAGTGTAGTGAGATTGTTATTAAAATTTACATAATATGTATTATGTACGCACGTCAGATAACATAGGGTTAGCGGTGTGATTTGTTGTAATTTGAAAAGAATTACCTAAAACTGATAAATATTTTAGAACTAAAAGACTAGATTAATCAAATGAAGGGGTAACGCCCTGAAGGGTTAAAGTTGATACTCCGAACTGCAATTTGATAATTAAGTTTCGGATTGTGGTAGAGCTCGGTGAAGTCGGCTGAGAGCAATCCCTAATTATAGGAAATGTAGCTAGAGGTAGTTAAGGTTGTGATAAGCCGGACTCCCAAAAAATATCCAAGACTAGAATGTCTCTGTGAGAGACTGACGAAATTCCGAAAGTACGGGTCTAAAGCCTCAAATAACTAGAAATGGTTAGATCAACGGAGTTTGAGGTATCTGAGGTTAAGTAAGATTCGCTAATATGAACAGCCTTATATGATTATAGGTCATATCAAGGATACAGGCTTATAGGAATGGTCTAAAGATATATGCACGGGTAAAGTCTTTTGGAACAAAGAAAGCTAATAACAAGGAGAGCTTAATCTTAAAGAACTGGTGATAGAGAAAGAATTATATAATCTATCTTTGTATTAGTGAGAGTAGTGGCATTAAATAGCCACAAGTCATAGTTTTAAACTATAAGATACACATTTAAAATAAGGTTCTTGTAAGACTAAGAGAGGCAAAATTTTATAATAAAGTGAGCCGACTTATGACTAAACAGAAGAAAGAAACTATTGAGGAAATAAAGATTAAGAAAACGGATTTAAGATATAACGAGTATTATAATACCCAAGAAGTTTTTGATAAACTTTATGATAAAAGTAAGGAAGGTAAAGAGTTTAAAGATTTAATGAGTATAATCACTTCAAGAAAGAATATTTTACTTGCTTATAGAAAAATCAAGAATAACCAAGGAAGTAAAACTTCTGGAGTAAATAGTACTACAATAGAAGATATTGGTCAATGGGATATTGATAAGTTAATAGAATATGTAAAGAAGAGATTAAATAACTATCAACCCCACCCAGTAAAAAGGGTTATGATTTCTAAAGAATATGGGAAGAAAAGACCTCTAGGAATACCGACTATAGAAGATAGGATAATTCAAGAATGCATAAAACAAGTTTTAGAGCCAATATGTGAAGCTAAATTTCATAATCACAGTTACGGCTTTAGAGCTAATAGAAGCACAAAACACGCAATAGCTAGAAGTATGCATTTAATAAATCGTAATCAGCTATATTATACGGTAGATATAGATATTAAAGGTTTCTTTGATAATGTTTCACACGCTAAGTTATTAAAACAATTATGGACATTAGGAATAAGAGATAAAAACTTGATATCTATAATAAGTAAACTGTTAAAAGCAGAGATAAAAGGTGAAGGAGTTCCTGATAAAGGGACACCTCAAGGAGGTATCGTTTCACCTTTATTATCAAATATAGTCTTGAATGAATTTGATTGGTGGATAAGTAATCAATTTGCGACATTTGAAACCGAGCATAAATATTCAAGCCGAAATAGTAGAATAACAGCGTTAAAGAAAAGTAACCTAAAAGAAATCTATTTAGTTAGATATGCTGATGATATAAAGGTATTTTGTAGAGACTATGAAACGGCAAGTAGAATAAAAGTAGCAATAATTAAATGGTTGAAAGGAAGATTAAATCTTGAAGTAAATAAAAGAAAAACAAAAATAACTAACCTTAAACGAAGTTATACAGAATTTCTTGGAATAAAGATAAAAGCTAAGAAGAAAGGTAATAAATATGTTTCTAAGTCTATAATTAGCCAAAAGGTGAAGAGTAAGATTGCATATAAGTTAAAACAACAGATTAAAGAGATTAAAGAGAACCCTAAAGAAAAAGAGGTAAATAAATTAAACTCAATGATTTTAGGGGTGCAAAATTACTATTCAATGGCTACAGATGTTAATTTAGATTTTAATGAAATTGCCTTTACAGTCAATAGAACCTTAGAAAACAGATTACGAGCTTTATTTTGTGAAAGAAGCTATAAGTCTAGAACCTTTGAAAAATATTATGGGAGGTACAATTATAAAAAGCATATCATAGCAGGGATTAAAATCTTTCCAATAGGTGGAGTAACTACAAGTCCTCCGATGAATTTTAAACAAGAGACTTGTAATTACACAGTGGAGGGAAGGAAAAGAATTCATCAAGAATTAAAGAGAGTAAGACCTCAAAGACTGAAAGAACTAATTAGAGACCCAGTTAAAAACCAGTCAGTTGAATATAATGACAATCGAATTTCTAGATATTGTGGTCAAAATGCTTGTTGTTATATTACAGGTTTGCCTTTAATTATTGACGAAATGGAATGTCATCATAAGAAGCCAAAACACATGGGTGGAAATGATAATTATAACAATTTGATTTTAGTTGATAAAGATATTCATAAATTAATTCATGCTACTAAACAAGAAATAATTAATAACTACTATAATAGGATTAAGGTTTATCTAGATGAAAAAGCTTTAAGTAAGCTCAATAAGTTTCGTTCAAAGTTAGGAAATGATGGCATCGAAGTAGCTTAAAACTAGATAGAACGCTAGGTGAGTTTGAAAATCTCACGCCCAGTGTGGAGCAGGGGAAAAAGCGGAGATGATATCAAAGTTTTACCTATTGCTATACATCTAGGCTGAGAGGTTAGGCAAGGTCAAGAATTACATATATATGTTTTAGAGAATGGACAAGTTATAGGAAGGTTTAGCGAGACGTCGCGAATCCC
>JBNJFD010000227.1:0-3043 GCA_051746525.1 Bacillota bacterium
GTAGCAGGAATTGGTATTCTAATTAAATAAGTTGCTACTGTGACAAGCGCAACTAATAAGCCATTTAAGGCTAACTTTTTCGTATTATTCATAACTACTTCACTCCTTAATTCTTTTATTTATCAATTATTAATCTTACCACATAAACCATCCCTTTGCAATAATTAGGAATTTAAAGCAGTTTCTTTAGCCATTAAATCGCATAATTCATTTTCAAAATGATCAGAATGAGCTTCTACCCAAGCAAATTCTATATATTTACCTGCTGTTAATTGATCAAACTTCTTCCAATACTCAATATTCTTAACCTTATCACCATTAACAGTCCGCCAATTATTCAGCTTCCAATTCACTATCCACTCTGTTAAGCCTTTTCTCACATATTGACTATCAGTTATCAACCTTAATTTGTTTTGATTTTCTAATAGTTCTACACCTTTCATAGCAGCTAATAATTCTATCAACCCACTATTTTTTACTTCCACCTGCTGAGTATAATAATCATAATCTTGATCAGCAGTTTTAATTATAACAGCATAAGCCCCTGTATTGAATTTCTCTAAAAAACTTCCGTCAGTATAAATTTTAGGAAAATCTGCTTCATAGTTATCTTTAATATAACTTTTGTTCTCTGCCGCTCGTTTATCAAGCACCACTAATTTATCTTTATTATTAAAACCTACAACATCTTTATCATAGCGAAAGGAAAAAGTTAACTCAAAGCCAACATAATAACTATCAGGCCGTTTAGTATGTAGTACTTTCTTTAATTGATGTTCATGCTCTTGCAACAGTTCAGCAACTTCATTTTGACCACAATATTGTAATTTTTTAGTTTCAGGAGTGAACATGATTTCTGTAGTTTGATGATCTCGTTTTATCTGAATTAGATAACTCTCTTCTTGCTTATCAATTATCTTCATCTTAAATACAAACATCTTCATTCTTTTCACTCCCTAGAATTAAGTTTAAGTTTAAGGTTGAGGTTTGTAATGGTTTGCTCAGACTTAGACTCAGACTTATACTTATACTCAGACTCAAATTTAACAAGGGCCAACTCCCCTCATAGAAGCCAGCCCTTACATTTAAGCTAAAGTTTCGACTAAAACTAATTAAAAGTTAGTGATCATTGCTGCCTTTAATTCTTCTGCTTTATCCTGACCTACAATTAACTCTACAATCTTAATAGCAAACTCTAAAGCAACACCAGGACCTCGTCCAGTCACTAAATTATCATCTACTACTACTCGATCCTGCTGATAACGGCACGACGGCATCTGTTCATCAAACCCTGGATAACTTGTCGCAGGTCTATCCTCAATAACGCCTGCTTCTTCTAAAACCATTGGCGCTGCACAAATAGCTGCTACTAAACCATTTTCTTGATCCAATTTCTGAACTAACTCTATTACTCTTTTATCTTCTTTCAAATGTTTAGCTCCCGGCATACCTCCTGGTAATACTACCCCTTCAACTTCATCTAAATCAAGATCGGAAATACTTTTGTCTGCTTGTACATCAATTCCATGGTCTCCATGGACAGTCAAACTATCTAAGGAAACAGTTACTACATCTAAACCTGCTCTTCTTAATACATCAATATTTGTGATTGCTTCTGTCTCTTCAAATCCATTAGCTAAAGGAATTACAATTTGTCCCATATTAGCCCTCCTTAAGTTTGGATACATTGAGTTTAAACAATAATTTTTTTATTTGTATATCTGGATTTTACAAAATGTTTGTTAATCTCTATTGTTATTATAACAAAAGTTCCTCTCTGCTTAAAGATTAACATTTAATTATAGAATATTATTTTATGTTCATAAGTGACTAAATAATGATTGTATTTAATCCCCAAAAAAATAACCATCTCTGTATAAAATAAATTAATTTCCAAATACTATAACTAATAAAATAATAAAGGAGCAAGTCCAATGTTACAACTACTTGATTGCTGTGTACTTTTGTTATTAAAATTAGTTGCTTGGTTACTTTTTTTCATTTTTATATTTAGCAGTTTCCAGTTCTTACTGAAACTAATCGAAAATCCTACTACAATCCAACAATTAATTTATATCTTTAAAACCTTCCCTTCTTTAAGTATCTTACACTTTCCAAGCTTACTTATGATTTGAGATTTTCTTTGTTGGGAGAATCAATTATATCTCTCCAAGGCAAAATGCGGGAAATTGTTCTATTTTCACGATTCCTTTATTAATTTGCTAACTTAATTGTAAGCAAAAACAAAAAAGCTTAAAGTAAATTATCGTTTTGACTCAATTCTAACTTTATTTTAGTTAATTTATCTTCTATTTGCTTTTTTACTTTCGCTGTTAAATCTTTTATCTGCTTTTTCTCTTCCCCTTGGCCCGACAAAATAATCTTGTCATTATCTAATTGCTCATAAGCCTTTAATGCTCTTTGTTTAATTTCTTTTGGTTCATTAATCCACTCAGTCCAATTTTTATCAACTACTTGATTTAAAAATGATAGCCACTCTTGGTAATCAAATTTACTACTTTGTAATTCAATATCTTTTTGAACCTCCTCAATTTGTTCCCAAGGAGCTGTTTCAGTTACAGATAATAATCCCTGTTGGCAAGCAGTAAAATAAGACCATAATACTGTTAAAGCCAAAAAATTTGGTTGCCCATTACTTTGCTTATCTTGATTAGAAGTTGAATTACTAGTAGTAATATCTACTTCTATATCTGCCAAATCAATTTCTTTTTCTTCTTGATTACTAACTTTAACATAGTTTTTATATCTAACTGTTATCACCTCAGAATTTTCCTGCATAGTTCTCACCCCCACTTTTTTGTCTGAATAAACATTTGAAATCAAATAGTGCTTTCTCAATCTTAAGCATTGAAAAAGCACTATCCTTAAGAAAATTATTAGCACTTACCCTTTTAACATCCTTCCGGGCGATTATCATCAGCAGTTTCAGGACAATCTGGACATTCTTCTCCCTCGTCACAAACTACTTCTCCTTGACATTTTACTGGCACTACTTTAATATTTTTAGGATTTTTAACATTTA
>JBNJFD010000228.1:0-3038 GCA_051746525.1 Bacillota bacterium
TGTCTTGTTTGATCTCCAATGTTTTTCTCTGATTCTTTTAGCACCTAATTTAATATAAAATGATCCTAAAGCATACACCTCTAATCTATTATCAGCCATGGAGAACCCCTCCTTATTAGTACATATGTACCATACGAAAACTTTAAATAAAAAAAGCAAGAGGTCAAAATAACCCCTTGCTGACCAATATATTTTTTATTTAAAAATCTATTCCTAAAAAGATTCCTTTATAGTCATCATCAAAATCAGTACTACCCACTATATCGTTATCTTTATCAAAGGAATAGTCTTCTTGCTTATAACTAAGCTTTAGATCTACACTTTCTAATTTATATTTGATTCCTACATCAATACTCACACCACTAAATTCACTTTCAATATCTTCGCCGGGAAAGGTCATAGTATAAACCCCTTTAAAAATACTTCCTTTAGCAAATGCTTTAGTTTTTCCATAATCTTCTTCTAATTTTACTCCAATTGGGATTCCATACCCTTCAATATCACTACTGAAATAATTACCTCCAGCATAAGAATTATCTAAAAATAATTGTTTAAACCCTACCCCTACATAATTCCCTTCAGTTCTTTGGTCTTGAAATTGTGAGTAAAACAAAATATCTGAAGAAACAAAATTATAATCTGGGTCATCAATTCCAAATGTAGAAGTGATTTCTACCAAATCATACAAGTTCTTATAATTATATGAATCAGTAGTTAAGGTCATTTTACCACCTGGAATAGTATCTTCATCTATATTCTGTCCTTCAATTAAACCAAAGTCCACTTCAAGGTTAGTTTCCGCGGAAACATACCCTGAACACATTACCACTAAAGTTAAGGTGATTAAAATTAACTTCTTCATTGCACCGCTCCTTTCTATTTTCAATTATAAATTTAATTTGCACTTTTTGTAAATTTAGCTTCAATAGTCAGATTGCCACTAACTACTATTTCTTCTCCCGGAGTATAAGAAGAACCATTTACTTTTAAGCTTCCTTCTACAAATTGAGAATCTTCATCTGCTTGTACATCCAAAGTTACTCTTGATTGTGGATAGTAATACTTTCCTTCAGTTCGACCAGGAGTTAGAACAATTCTACCACTACCGTCACCTTGAGAACTAGTAGTTACAATTGGATACTGATGAGCTTTTAATCCACTTAAACGGTGTAAGTCACTATTATTACCACTTGCAATCAATTCCACTTTATCTCTCATTGCTTGGTCTGAATCAAAATCAGATCTTGACAGTCCAGTTAAATCTTCTAATTCATCAATTGGAACAGTAGTCGGTGCTGGAACTGCTTCGTCAGAATTTTCAGTAATATAAACGCCTTTATTATATTTAAGGTTAACTGTTTCTAAATTATCTTCTAAAGCTACTAACGGCTGTACAATTCTAATATCATTACCCAATAAATCTAACTCTTTTAAATCTGTCATATTTTGAATGAAATCAACATTTCCTACTTTATTATACCGCACTCGTAAAGTTTCTAAATCACTCAACTTGTCCAATTTAGAAAAACCATCTATTCTATTTACACTCATACGATCATCAGGATTATTTATATTTAATGTTTTTAACTTCTTTAACTTAGAAATTGTTTCTAAATCATTATTATCAACACTTACATCTGTTCTTCTTAAAATTAATGTTCTTAAATTATCTAAATACTCAGTTACTGTATCTAAGTCACTAATATCGTATCCAGTTGCATTTAAATAAGTAACTTCAGATAAATCTTTTTCTGTAAGTGGACCATAAATTTTACCTTCTTCTTTACCTTCTCTCACAGCCCCCCAAATAGTATCTATATCAGTTTCATAATCACTATCATAAACAATTGGACTATACATAGCTTCAATTCTGTCATTATTTATAAAGCTTTTAGAAGCTTCAATTTTAATTCCTTGTTTATCGTCAATTTCTGATAACACCTGTTCATATTTCTTTTTCCCATCTAATCTCCAAGCATATAATCCCTGCTCATTAGATTCAGTAGTTGCTGTTAAAATAACTTCTTGACCAGCATCAACTTCTAAATCAGAAGGTTCGCTATTTTGATATAAAGTTCCTAATTCATTACCTTCTATATCATACGCCTTGATTTCTACTCCCGAAATAATACCAGTGGTTTCAGCTTCGATATCTACTTTGTCATCAAAAGCAGCCTCAATCTCAACATTTTCATCTAAACTATCAATTACATAAGGATTATTACCTTCTCCACTTATTGTTTCACCATTAATTGACCATTCTGTTAATTGATAATTATCTGCTTTAGCATTTGCTTCTACTTTAATCATAGTTCCTTTTTCTACAGCAGAACCGCTATCAATTGTTTCATTTGTTTCAGCATTAATAATTTCTACAGCCCCAACATCTGTTGAACCATCAGCAACTCTAGCCTTTACAGTATAATTCTGCACTTGATCATCTGAATCATCATCATCTGAATCATCATCTGAGCCGTCAGATCCGTCTGAGCCAGTCTTTTCAAATGCTGCTTCTACTGTCACAATAGCTTGCTCCATATTAATTTGGGTCGGATTCTCTTCGCTTGTTTTATCACCATTAATTATCCAACCTGCAAATTCATAATTGCTATCTGAAGTGGCTTCTGCAGTAACTGTTTCCCCAGGTTCATAAAGATTTTTATCGGGGTCTAATGAAATTTGCCCATTTTCAGCTTCAGTCTTAATTTCACTTTGAGCTATGTCATTATTTTCATCTGAACACCCCACCAAAAATAACAATAAAATTAAAAAACCAATCAAAACTATGTTCTTCCGCTTAAATCCTACCATAAACTCTCTACCCCCTATTAAAAAATTAATTTAACAAGATACAATTCTTGTGCTTAGAGTTTTATTTCTATAGAGGATTGTAAATTCCTTCTTATTTTTTAAAATTTATATTGTTTTATAATTATTTGATCATTTCTTTAAATTCTTCCTCGTTTAAAATAGTTGTTCCCAACTCCTGTGCTTGATCATACTTAGAACCAGGATTAGCCCCTACAACTAAATAATCA
>JBNJFD010000229.1:0-2971 GCA_051746525.1 Bacillota bacterium
TCCCCCTCACTAGAAATATCTTCTCCTGCTATTAATTCAATTGTTCCTCCTTGTTGGTCTTGTAAAAAAGAAATCTCGACTCCCTGTCTAGGATTTAATTTTTTTACTTCCTTCAACTGCAAAATATTTTGATAAAATTCCTTTGATTCTTCTAAATTATCTACATGAATAGTCGTTAGCTGAAATTCCATTTTAACCTACCCCTTTTTGTTTTGCTATTTACTAGATGAAAATTATCTTTTAACATATTATTTCTTGTTTTCTCTTTAATTCCCTTTTTTATTATAATCATTTTATAAATTCACTATAATAATATCTTTATAGTTCTACAAAACAAATAAACTCCTGTGAATATTCACAGGAGTTTATGTTCTGATTAATTTTCAATTTTAAACAAATCATCTTCTGGATTAGCAGTTTCAGTACCTACAGTTTGAGTAAATCTCGTATCATTCATCTGCCATTCTCTCATTTGCTCATCTGACACACTTGCTGAAACATCATATAAATCAATTGGTCCTTCAGGATCAGTATTATAAGTTTCAAAGTACCAGAATGGCGCAGTATCATGAGCACTCATTGCTCCCGCCTCTCCTAATTCAAATAAATCACCTGAAGATAATCGTTCTATATCAAATGCATTATCCACATCAAGCAGTGACTTATAATAATCAAAATTAACATCCACATAAGTTGTATACTTCCTTAATTCTGGATTTGCATTACCAAATGCTAATTGCGGTTTGCCTGTTATACCAGTATAACTACAAATGACACTAGTATCATATTGAGTGAAAATAATATCTTTGTATAAATCAGATACTATTGTTCTAACAATATCATAAGTTTTCATCTCTTTATTAAAGAAGCCACCTAAATGTCCATCAAAATTAGAAATATCTCCTTCACTCCAATAAGGGTCTGCCAAAGCAACACGATCAGGAACCAATTTATTCTCATTAGCAGCTAGTTGAGAATATCCAACTACTACTTGTGTTCCCAAGGAATGTCCAACAAGTCTTAAATTATTACCTTTAAAATCATCCATTACTTTTTTAGTTTCATCGTAGAATAGTTCTACCACATTTTTTCCTCGCAAATCAGTAGGCATGGACTGATCATTTCCATCACTTTTACTCTGCCAATCCATATAACCATCAGACCAAATTTTAGTTTCTGCCTGCTGCACTAAAGTTTCTGAAGCAAATTGATTCCAATAAAACGCGCCTACATTCCATCCTTTTTCTATCCACTCTTCTGCACCAGCAAATTCATGTTCCATTCCATTTTTATCTTCTTGAGTGAAGTGGAATATTTCTCTAAACCCATACTCTGCTTCTTTAGTTGACGGCTGCCACCCGTGAACAAAGATAACTGTCGGCTTATTAGGATCATAATAAGGATTATCACGCCCAGCCACAGCTTTTTCTGAAGTTCTACTATCTTTAAACCAATAGATGCCATAATCTAATTCATTATATACATGCTTGAAACAAGCCTTAATTTCTGCATCACTATCATCAACTGGTATTTCAATAATATACTCCATCTGTTCTTCAGCTTGATTATCAACAACTGTCACAGCTTTTTGAGGAAGCATTTCTCCATTATATTTAAAGCCTTCAAAAACCCAATGATCTCTACTCGCTTCTAGACTCTGATCTGACATATACTCTCGATTAACATCATCTTTATTTTCATAAGTCATATATGGACGAACTGCTTTCAGTTTAATTACTTCCCCTTTATCAATTTCAAAACTCTTCTCCCGCTCAATAGTTGTTCCTTCTTCATTACTTAAGCCACCTGATTGCTCAGGAATTGTAATAAAACCACCCTCTTCAGAGCTGATTTCTAATTCTGTATCCTGGCCCCACCAATCCCACCAGAAAGAAGTAGACTGAACTTCTTTTTCTTCCATCGTTTCTAAATCAACTGTTAAATTAGCTATTGCTCCCTCTGTTATTTCTCCTGTTGTATCTCGACCAACATATGTTTTGTCCGATTCAGTTGTTGTAGCAGTTATTTCTACTGTATATATTTTCCCAGCTTTAATGCTATCACTACCAAAAGAAGTTATAAAATCTTCGTCTAGAGTTACTCTTTTAGTTTTAATGGCTTTTCCACTAGTGTCATTACCTTCATACAATTTAAATTCTGCTTTCATCTCAGAGCTATTACTTGCAGCAGAACTCTCAACTTCTGACTCTGAATCCTCAGGAACATTGTAAGAAACTTTTAACCCTTTAGCACTTTGACTGTCAGAATTATTTGTTAAAGAATCGTCACCGCCACTGCTGCAACCTACAATTAATAATAGAAATATGCTTAGACCTACCAACAAAACAAATCTTCTTCCTTTTAACATCTTATCTCCTCCATAAAATATAATTTTAGATGGTAGGGAAGCTTATATTTCTTATCTATTATTATAAAGCCCTACTTAATCTTATTAACGTATTAAGCATGTCTTTAAAACTAAAAACCAAAAGTCAGAACTGACTAGTCGGTATTGCAGTGTTAAAATAAACTCTCTTAAAGGGATGATGGCTGTGTCTTGGTACTGACTGGTCGGTACTGAAAGAGTAAAATTTTTAGTTTTGAAATTTAAAAACCCATATTCTCAATTGTTTTCATTGAGAATATGGGCCGGTTTCACCATTAACTCCATATAGCCAAGGTGACCAAATATAGGCTATATTTCACAGTTTCTTGTGCGCATAAATATAAATTTGATGTTTTTATATTTATAATTATACAAATATTATTTTACCATGTCAAGTTTATTTCCCACTAATTAACGCTTTATTACTCAAAAGATAATTTTTTCAGGTTTCACTTTTAACTAACAACTTGATTTCTTCCTTGCTCCTTTCCTTGATTATTAATTCCAAAAGACGTGACTAATACTCTTTTCTGGGCCCAATAATCTTTAGTAGGTATAAATCAAATTGTTTTGATGTATTTATAC
>JBNJFD010000230.1:0-2908 GCA_051746525.1 Bacillota bacterium
TAATTCATAGCCAATTGTAGCCCGACAAAAGTTTTCATGCCAATCATAGATGCCACAACTGCCAATTATTTTACCCTTCTCTTTATGTTCTAATCCCCAGCGCAGTAACTTTTGATTTTTGAAAGCCTCTACATAATTTCTGATTAATTCCTTAGCTTGGGCCAAAGAATCAAAAGGATACAAATTATAATACTTCATCACTTTAGGATTAGAAAAAACCACAAACAAGTCTTCTGCATCACTTAACTTTAATTCCCGTAACCGCATCCGTTCTGTTTCTAACTCAGGAAACTTATTAAAGACTTTATCTCTCAGCATATTGTTCACCTACCATTAATTAAAAATGGGCTAGTACCCATTTAGCTCTGAGACATGAGGTTTGAGCTATGAGCAGCTAGTAGAAAGTTAAGCAAAAGTTGCTATAATATAAGTTAGCGAAAAATAAAAAAACTCTTCCATCCTTACTTAAGGACGAAAGAGTAGTTAACTTTCGCGGTACCACCTTAATTCCTAGCGGCGCTCAACTGTTAACGGTCAGTGCCGGTCAAACTTACTTTTGTTTCAGTTTGACAGCTCCGAAGCTACTTCAATTAATATTCTGCAGCCCCTTTTCAGACTATGAGTGAGCCTCTCTTCAGCAGAAGTGATTAATTTACTCCTCTTCATCATTGCTGTTCACATTATTTTATTCTCAATTATAATAATATAATTTATTCTTTAACTTGTCAATTAAAAATCCAAAGGAATTATTACAAAGATTAATAAATCCCAAGTAATATGAGAAATAATGACCATAGTCAGAGATTTATTTCGCAAAAACAAATAACCCCAAAATAATCCAGCAGTTAGAGCAGCTAAAACTAAAATAAAATTTCCCGTCCAGAGATGTACTAATCCATACATCACACTAGCAAGTATATAACCTGATTTTTTTCCAAATCCTTTCATTAATTTCTCCTGCAAAAAACCACGCCAAAATAATTCTTCTCCTCCTCCAACTATTACTAGTACACTACTTATCATGAAAAGATTAAAATCTTTTTTCAAAGCATAGACATTCATTATTTGCTCTTGGCTTTTAGCTAATATTAACCCACTCAAATTTTTCCCTATGGCAAAAATTACATATAAAACTACAGCAGAAATCAACCCCCAGCTAAGTTCAGATAAACTAAAACTAAAATCATAATTTTGATAGGCTAAAACCATTAAATTCAAAACAGTTATAGCTATTACTATGCGCAACCAAAAGTTAAACACAAAACTATTAAAAATAAAATACCAAATTAAATTAGTAATTATTATAATTAATAGTAAATTAATTTTATTTTTCACCACATCTCCACCCTATAAATAGTATTCTCGGCTAAATTAATTACTTAATTCATAGTACTGAGCACAAATGTAAATTTACTGCCACCTCCATCATAATTGAGAATTGATAATGGATAATTGACAATTAAATTCAAAATCATAAAGTCAAAAGCATTAAAATAACTAATACTAGCACAGATACTAACACTTAAAATATGAAAATTATTATAAATTTAGCCGAGAATCCTCTATAAAAAATTAGCTCCTAATAGTGATAAAACTAACAGCAACCCAAACTCAAAATGTAATTTAGCAGTTTCTCTCTCCAATTGTTCAATCTTGTGACTTACATTTTTATGTCCAGGAAAAATATTTGTAATATTATCTACTGCTCGAGGTAAAGTAAGCAAAGTAATTAAAGCCCAAAATGATAATAGCCCCTTCAAAATAAAATAACAAATTAAAAAATAACTTACCCCCAATAATAATAAATATAGCTGTACTGCTAACTTCTCATCTAAAATATTGGCTAAAGTTTTAATCCCACTTTCTGTATCTGGTTCAATATCTCTTAAGTCATTACTGTGTAAAATAGCACTTACCAATAAAGCAACTGGCAGCGAAATTAAAAATACCCGTAAATTATAGCTACCAGCTTGAATATAATAAGCAACCCCTACTAAAATTGGCCCTAATAAAATAAAAACCCCTGGTACTCCTAAAGCATAATATTTATAATTAATCGGACCAGCAGTATAAAAGTAGCCTCCAGTTAACCCTATTCCAAAAAACACAGCAATTATTATTCCCAATTCATACACCAAATATCCCGCTAATAACGCAGATAATCCAAAACAAAATAACGCAGCACCTCTTATTTGCTCTGCTCCTACTTCTTTTCCTGGCAAGACACCACTTCCCCCAGGATATTTTTTACTATCTACCCCGTTTTCATAATCATAATAATCATTAATCAAATTAGTTCCACTATGCAGCAGTAATACTCCCCCCAGTACTACCCCAAACAATAAAAAATCAAAGTCTCCTACTTTGACTGCTGCTAATACTGATCCTAATAAAACTGGAATTATAGTAGCAGTAAATGAGAATGGTCTAAAAACAGAAAACCACACTTTTTTTCTATCCATTTTTTTCCTCCTGCATCTAAAAAAATAAGGACAGTAGAGAAATTAACCCCTACTACCCTTATTTTGATTATTAATTAACAAATTGCTGAACAAATTTAAATACTTCCTTTTTCCCTTTCCCTGTTTCAGCAGAAAAGAAAGTGAATTTCGTAAAATCAGCCATTTGTAAAGTTTCTTTGATTAATTTTTCTTGTTTTTGAATTTTACTTTTCTTTACTTTATCAGCTTTAGTAGCCACTACTATAGTAGGTGCTTTCATTTCTAATAACCAATCATACATCATTTGATCATCGTCAGTTGGTTTGTGACGTGCATCTACTAATAAGATTACACCTTCTAAATTGCGGCGATTAAATAAATAAGTTTCAATCATCGTTCCCCATTCATCTTTAACATGATCAGGAACCTTAGCAAATCCATAGCCCGGCAAATCAACAAAATAAAAC
>JBNJFD010000231.1:0-2904 GCA_051746525.1 Bacillota bacterium
ACTGAAGGGAATATTAGGTGCATTAACTGCTGTAACTGGGATTAGCTTACCTTCGATTGTAATTATTAGCCTAATTACTGAGCCTTTATTGAACTTGCAGCACAATCAATATATTAATGGTGTTTTTATGGGGATTAGAGTTTGTGTAGTAGTTTTAATCTTTTGGGCAGGTTTTAAAATGGGAAAGAAGGCAATTATTGAAGCTAGAAGTATTCTTTATACTTTAGGCATGTTAGTGGGAGTTCTTTATTTTAATCTGTCGCCCATTGTTTTAATTGCAGTAGCAGGAGTAATCGGATTAATAATTAATCGAGATAAGGAGTATAACCATGATACTACTTAAATTATATATTACATTTTTTAAAATTGGTTTGTTTACTTTTGGCGGTGGTTATGCAATGCTGCCGTTGATTCAAGAAGAAATGATGCAGCATGGCTGGCTAACTGCCGAGCAATTTATGGATATTGTAGCAGTTTCACAAATGACGCCGGGAGCGATTGCGATTAATAATGCTACTTTTATTGGTTTTAAATTAGCAGGGATTTCCGGTGTATTAGCTACAACTCTAGGAGTCATTTCTCCTTCATTGATAATTGTATTAATTATCGCTTCAATTTTTAGTAAATTTGCTGATAACAAATTTGTCCAACGTGCCTGGGCCGGAATTAGACCGGCTGTAGTAGGACTGATTTTAGCAGCAGTTATTTCTTTGGGTAAAAAAGCTATTACTGGTGTTAAAGAAGTTGTAATGGCAGTTCTAGTTTTAATTTTACTAGTTAAGTTTGATTTACATCCAATTATAGTAATTATTATTTCAGGAGTTATAGGTTGGCTCTTAGTTTTTATTTAAAAAAGATAGTTAATCTCATTTTAATACAGGAAAAAGTAAAATCATGTCGAATTTAATAAATAGTAATAATAATTAATACTGGATTATTTAAAATAAGAGGAGGGGTAGAATGGATAAAAACCCTCGCATAATATTAGTTCTAATATTGTTTGTATTATTTAGCTTTATTAGTAGTTATGCTGCAGCTGAAGATATAGATTTAACTTCTCGTGAGAAAGAGTTTGTCGAGCAACATGAAGTGATTAAAGTTGGTAGTGATAAGAATTGGCCGCCTTTTGCCTATACTGTTGGTGAGCAGCCTTTTGGATTAAGTGTTGATTTAATAAACGAGTTGGCTGAAAGATTAGACATAGAAATAGAATATGTGCATGGTACTTGGAATGAATTATTGAATAAATTAAAACAGGGTGAAATTGATATTCTGCCTTCCGCTTATAAAACTGAAAGCAGACAGCAGTTTGCATTGTTTACTGCTCCTTATTATAATAGTCGGACTGTATTTGTAACAAGAAATGATGCCACAGAAATTTCTAATATAGAGCAGTTATATGGCAAAGTTGTAGCAGTCCCCAAAGGATGGGCTTATGAAGAATATTTGCGAAGCACTCATCCTCAGATAAAACTTTTAGCAGTCAATGATATGAAAGAGGCTGTTGCTCAGCTAGAACAAGGAACTGCTGATGCAGTGATAGGTTTTGCAGCGACTGTTGAATATTTTATGCAGAAGAATTTAGTTAGTGGAATTCAAATTGCGGGGAAGTTTAGAAGTTATGAAGAGGACAAATTCCGTAGTTTACATTTTATGGTACGAGATGATTGGCCTATTTTGCATCAAATGCTAGAAAATGCTTTAGCTAGTTTACCACCTAATGAAATAGTAAAATTAGAAGAGAAATGGGTACAGGGACAGCAGTCTGAAATGAGTTTTTTAACGACAGAAGAACAAAATTATTTAAGAAATAAACAGCAGATAACAATGTCGGTTAATCCAGAGTGGATGCCTTTTGAAAAAATAAATGAGCAAGGAGAATATGAGGGTACAGTGGCACGTTTTTTTGATCTTTTAGAAGAACGATTGAATGTTGAAATTAAAGTTAAAGAAACTAAGTCTTGGCAGAAGTCATTAGAACAGGTTACAGCAGGAAAGAGTGATATGGTATCTACTGCTGTTAAACCAAGAGATGAAAATTTATCATTTACTGAATCTTATGTTGAATATCCGTTTGTAATTGCAACGAGGCAGAATGAAATCTATGTGAGTAATTTAGAGGCTTTGCAGGATGAAAAGATTGCTTTAAGTCGCAATTGTCCGTTATATGAAGTGGTTAAAAATAAATATCCCCAGATTGATTTTATAAAAGTAAAAAACTCGGAAGTGGGATTAGAAAAGGTGCAAGCTGGTGAATTGTTTGGCATGATTAATACTGTGCCGCGTTTAGGTTATATTATTCAGCAAAAAAATATGTTTGACTTAAAGATTTCGGGCGAACTATCTTCAGAAATGGCTTTGCGAATTGGAGTTAATCCAGAAGATGAGATGCTATTGAATATTATGAATAAGACTTTACGGTTAATTGAGCAAAGGGAAAAGGATGAAATTTTTAATAATTGGCTGACAATAAAATATGAGGAAAGATTCAATTATTCATTATTATTTACAATTTTAGCTGTGGTGGGGGTAATCGGATTATTTGTTTTGTATCGTCAGTATCAGCTGAAACAATTCAATCAAAAGTTAAATTCTTTAAATCAAGAGTTGGCCCAGGCTAATAGTAAATTAGAAAATATGTCTTATCTGGACGGATTGACTCAAATTCCTAATCGACGCAAATTTGATGAGGTATTAGAAAAGGAATGGAAACACTGTAAAAGAGAACAACATCCGCTGTCTTTAATTATGCTTGATTTAGATTATTTCAAAGAATTTAATGATCGCTATGGTCATTTAGCTGGTGATGATTGTCTAAAACAGGTAGCTAAAACACTAGAAGAATATGTTAATCGTCCTCGAGATTTAGTTGCTCGTTATGGAGGAGAAGAATTTGTAATAATT
>JBNJFD010000232.1:0-2900 GCA_051746525.1 Bacillota bacterium
TAATTCAAGTATATATTGATAATGCAGAAGGCGGTAGTAGGAAGACCTTTAAACAAGGAGCTAATGTTAAATTTGAGAAGCAGCATCCTTGGAATCAATTACTTAAAATTACAGGTTGGAATGTAGAATTGTTTACAATTGCTAGTAAAGAACAAAATTATAATGTTATAAAAGATGCTGTAGTTAAAATAAAACAGGATAATTTAATCACAGTTACTATTCCAAAGAAGGTATTAGGAGATTTATCAGAAGCTTATTATTATGTATTAATCGGTTCTGTAGATGGGTTTAGTTATGATAATTATCGGCAAGTAACTAAAGAAGGTGGAGAATGGGAATTTAGTGGTGGTACAGATAAAGATATAAATCCTAATGTGCTAGATGTTTTAGTTCCCGAAGGTTTGTCTCAAAAGCAGATTTTAGGTAGTTTTGATATTGACCAGGGTGAACTAGCAACATTACGGGCTGTTGGTCCAGAACTAGGATTATCTTGGAAGTTAGTTATTATTTTTGGGTTTAGTGCAGTGTTTTTAATTACAGTTTTAGGAACAGCAATTAAATTTATTTTCAATACTGTAAATCGTTTTAATTAATTTAATTAAGCTAGGACATCTTAGTATTAGATTAGATATTTTGCTGTTATTTTTGATAAAAAGAATTAGATTTCTCCATACTAAATAATAATATTTATATTTAGAGGAGGGAAAAGAATGAATGATGCTAAAATAGAAGTAAAGCCAACGCCAATTACTGCGGGAGAGAAAGTTACTATTTCATATAATGGATTATTAACTAAATTCGGAGCAGAAGAAGTTTATTTACATGCAGGCGTAGGAGTTAATGATAGTTGGCGTGATATCACAAGTATTAAAATGAAAAAAGAAGATGAGGATACTTGGCAGGCCCAACTTAAAATTAATACTACGGACCGGTTTAACTTTTGCTTTAAAGACTCTGCTAATAACTGGGATAATAATGAAGGTTCTAATTGGAGTTTTGAAGTTCATAATGGAGAACATTATAATCTTAATCAGTAAAGTTAGCAGCAATTTGTTGTTAACAAAGAAAAAATTCAAGAGTAGAGTAAAAAAATATAAGGTGGTAATAATATTTAATGGGCTCTTAGTAGCCCATTTTTAATTATTTGGAGGATATTGCAATTAATTATTGAAGTAATAACTAGGGATATTGTAAAATATTGAGGTGGTTATAATGTTGATTAAAATTTTATTAGCTGTAATTATTACTTTATTGTTTTATCTGCGTCATCAAGTAAGTTTTAAAGTTAAGATATTTTTTCATCCAATATTATTAGCACCGGCTATTGGACTATTACTTAGTCCGCAGTTTTTAAATGTAAGTAAAGGGAGCTTAAGTGCAGGAGTTACGATTGGGGTGTTGGTAGAATTATTATGGGGTAGTAATTTAGTTGATTTTAATGCTGGGTTACAGTATGGTTTATTAACTAGTTTATTAGCTACTTCTTTAGTAGCTTTAACTGGTAATTTGAATTTGTTTTTTCCCTTAAGCTTAGTAGTATTATTAGTTTATAGTTTTCAAGAGAGTGTCGGTAATTTTTCTACTAAAAAATGGTATATTTATGCCGTAGGTTTATTTAATCTTTTATTGCTTTTAAGTGCTCCTTTAATTAAAGAATTATTAGGCTGGATTCCAGCTCAAATTTTAGATAATATTACAGTAGCAGGGGGATTGATTCCAGCTGTAGCTTTAGGTTTTATTTTTGTACAAGGTATTTTTCCGATTTTTAAAAGGGATAATATTTGGTATTATTCTTATCTATTAACTACTTTATTTAGCGCAGCATTAATTTTAAATGGTGAGTCTTGGGCGAGCTTATTATTCCCCTTTGTTTGGTTTTCAATTTATTATTTATGGAATCAAAGTAAGATTATTGAGCTCAAGAAGTATTTCAGAATTGCTATAGCTGTAATAGTAGTTTTGATTGCAGCTTTATTTATGAACTTTAGTAGTCCCTATATTAGCAATGATTTTCAATATGTGTTGTGGGCGGAGTCAATGGTAGCTTTATTTGCAGCGCTGCGATTCTTTAAGATAACTGCAATTGAAGGCTATTTTATTATGTTGTTATTAGGGATTATAGGAACAAAATTAGGTATTTTCGTCTAAACTAGTATTAGAAAGAAAAATAAAAAATATTAAGGGGCGAAGATAGTGCAGTTAATAGCAGATTATCATACGCATACATATTACAGCCATGGTCAAGGTAGTATTGCCGAGAATATAGAAGTAGCTCGCGCAAAAGGGTTAAAAGAAATTGCTATAGCTGACCATGGTCCCCGCAGTTATAGTTTTAGACAATTTGGAGTTAAAGAGGCTGATACTTTATTAGAAATAAAGAGGAAAATTGATAGATATAACGAAGTTTATTCAGATATAAAGGTTCTTGCAGCTGTAGAAGCTAATATCATTAATTTAAAGGGAGAACTTGATGTTCCTCGGGATATTTTAGAAGAGTTAGATAAAGTGTTAGTTGGTTTTCATTTATTTGTTAAACCGACTGATTTAAAATCAGCTTGGGGGATTATTATTAATAATTTGTTAAGTCATAAATTCAATTGGAAAGATGCTGAGGTGAGGAAAGCTAATACTGAATTATTATTAAAAACTATAGACAACTATTCCATTGACATTATTACTCATCCCGGCTATCAAGTTGATATTGATACTAGAGAATTAGCTCAAGCAGCAGCTGAGGCAGAGATAGCGTTAGAAATAAATGCTAAACATGGTTTCTTAACAGAAGAGTTTGTGAAAACAGCTCTGAAAGAAGGTGTTAAATTTAGTTTAGGTAGTGATGCTCATTTTCCTCAACAAGTAGGAGAAGTCGCTTCTGCTTTCAAATTAGTTAAGCAACTAGG
>JBNJFD010000233.1:0-2899 GCA_051746525.1 Bacillota bacterium
ATTTATTTCATTTATATTACCATCTTTCTCTATATAAGGCATGAAAATATATTCATTATGACTAGCCTGCAGGTCTTCAGGCAACTGTTCTGCAGGAGGGACAGACTTTGCAACTCTTACTCCATCTTTAGTAGGATAAATAAAAGAAAAGAGCTCTTTTCTTTTATCTTTATAGCGCCTCTGCATCTTATATATCATTTTCATTAAATTAATTAGCATCTGTCCTTGAGCTAATTCTTCTTTATCTTCAATTAACAGCGGCGAGGGATCTTTACCCAAAATAGAAACCCCCGGTAAAATTCTAGAATTAATTTGGTAGATATCGTCCTCAGTTTTTTCTAACCCTAAATTATATTCCCCGCGTTGGTGATAAGGAATCACATAAATATCCTCTTTAAGTTTCTGCGGTTTTTTCCCAGTTAATAATAAGTATAACGCATCGGCTTTTTTTATTTTTAGCGTTTCTCCTGTCCTTGCTTCTACTGGAATATATTCAGCAGCTATAAATTTATCTTGAATAAAACCTTTTATCTTATTAGCCTCAAGACGATTTTTTACTGTTTCACTTCCACCGGAAAAATCACTAACGGATAAAGACAAACTTTCTTCTGCTTCTATAAAACCTAATTCAATTAATTTATCATAAATTTTTTGAATATTATCAGCACCGTATAAACTTTTAACAGTTTCAATCATACTCCAAATCAAAGCAGAAACTGCTAAAGTAATCAAACCATTAGTAAAGAACGCAAATTTGACCGTACTATCTAAAATGACTTTCCCGGCTGCTATTAAAGAAATAGTAAATAGATGTGAAGCTACTTCTTTAGTTATTCCTCCAGCACTTTCAATATAAATCTGTAGATTATTTTGATAACTTTTATTTATGTCATGAGGAGTAAAATTATAATATCCCTGTAATTTTTTTATATCACTATAAAACAACTTTGCAGTAGCATTATTATCTTCATCGGCAAATAAAGTATTAAGAAAACCTAAATCTGCCCCTGCATTATACCCAGTAAAAGATATATTGCAGTTACTATGTTCCCGCTTCATCTTAGAATAGACAATCTGTAAATGATTGAATTCTTCAGGCAATAATTTATCTTCATCTGGTCTACTTCCTTTATAAGCAATTACTAAGTTTTTATCTTTCTTTAAGACAACAACTCTAAATCCCGTATCAGACATAGTCAATTTTTGATTGATTTGAGCAATTACATTTTGCTTTAAATTTGACTCTAACTCTGCCAATTCTTCTTTACTAAATCTCTCTAATAGTTCTGAATATATATCAGAATTCTTTAATTCTTGAAATTTTTCTTTATATCCTTTATTGATTCCAGCAGTAGCTCCTTGAAACATCTCTAATACTGAATCTTGGCTGAAATAAACTGCTGCTAATAAGCGCAGTGGAATGGAGTCTGTCTCCGCAATTAAAGTCTCTAATTGATTAGTACTAATCTCTTTAACCACATTACTTAAAATTCCATCTTCAATTTTCTTAGTTACTCCGTCTAAGTCTTTTTTAGCAATTATAAGTTCTAAAGTTCCTGCGAAAACTTTAAAACCTATCTCATAGAACTTCTTTTTTTGCTTGGCTTCAGCTATTTCTTCCCGGCTAAGATAGAAATCTTCCTTTTCTTCTTGGCTTTGCTCCGGTAGGTCAAAATAAGGACTCAATACTTCAAATAAGTTGTCTATGTAATCTTTAACTACCTTATAATTATCAGCTCCATAGACTACTTCCCACTCTTTCAAGAAACTGCCTTCCTCATTGTCCTGTTTCTCTTTTTCTAAGTATTCCATAGCTATGCCTGCTTCTTGACGCATTTCTGCTAAGCCTTTGTTTTTATTTGAAAAGTCACCATTCTTATCTACTCCATATCTGTATTCTTTTTCTCCATCATTATATTCTCTTACAAATGCTTTAGGATTTGATAAAAGGTCATTGAGTGTAGTGGATTGAATATTTTCCCCTTTTTGACCTGATTTTCTTGACTGTTTTATCCCGGCTATATCTACAAATTGCCACTCTAAATTTGTTAAGTTAGAAAAAGTCAATAGTTCCCTATGAGTTATTGAAGGTAAACTTATGATTTCACCTGCTTGTAAATTTTTAGCTTCTTTTTCTGTAAAACTACTTCCATCACTTTTAGTTATTTTTCTCCATTTATTTGGATCACCTAATTCTTTTTCTGCAATGTCCCATAATGTATCTCCATTTTGTACTTCATATGCTCTTTTATTATTATTTTGCATTATATCAGACTCCTTTCTAATTTAATATATATTCTAGGTTCCTCCCAATTTTTACTTCAGATTGACTCTTATAATAATAATGTTCTAAAGTTTTATTTTTTTTATATTTTTCATACGATGAGTTATACTTTTCTTTTAATATTCCTACTGAATATATAAAACCATAATGAGTAGCATAATATTTGTCTAAAGTTTTATAATTTAATTCATCTTTCTTTATCACCTTCATATTAGCCAACAACTCTTTTTCACTCATTTCATTTATCTCGTTTTGTAATTCACTTGACATTTTCTTTCTTAACTCTAACGGTGGCAATTCTATTTTTTCTCCCTCTACTACTTTTTCTATTTTATCAGCCAAAGGTATTTGTCGATTAAATTCATCATAGCTAGGTGCTAGTACTCTTTCATCTATAAAGATAACTCCCATCTCTAAATATTTAAACAAACCTTCCTCTTTCAAATACTGCACAAACTCAAATATGTCTTTTCTCCTCTTTTCTTTTTCTGCTTCATCTTCTATGCGATCAAATACATATACATACAATTCTAGCTCTAATCTATTATTTTCCGGATCATTTAAACTTTTTCTCAATGCTTCTTTAAAATTTGGAGTTATATATCCAACCATCGC
>JBNJFD010000234.1:0-2887 GCA_051746525.1 Bacillota bacterium
TTCTTTTTTAAAAAAAGTGGATTTAAATATTAATAACTTTGAGCAGCTGCTGAGAATTCATTTTCTACTAAAAGAAGAAGTTAAAGAATTTATCGAAGACTTACCTTATTTAATTAGAAATATTAAAACCTCTACTCAAAAAACAAATAGAGAGGTCAATGGAGAAATCAGAGGCAGAATAGATTGGCAGGCAACAATTTCTAATAGAAGTAAAAATGCTTACACCAATAGTAATACATTTGTCTGCCAGCAGGTAGATAAAGATTTTAATATTAAAGAAAATCTGGTTTTAAAAAAGTTTTTAAATGTCCTCAATAATATTCTTTATGATGATTTGAACAGCAGCTGGAATGACTACAGCTGGCTTTCAGACTGGTTTAATAATGACGGCTTATTCAAAAAGTTTGAGCAAATTATGAGTAAAAATGTTTACTTGAAGAGAATTAGTCTTGATAATACAATAATTAGTGAAAGAATGATTGCCGACAGTAAAAAAAGCAGAAATTATTTATATAGAAGAGCCGCTGAATTATTAGAATTTTATTTTGACTATATTGAAAATAACAGTTGGAAAGATAATAATGAAGAAAGCAAAGAAATACTTGAACTTTTAAGAAATAGTTTTATTAAACCAGAAAAAGACAGTGTTCTATTTGAGCTCTACTGGGTAATAAAATTGATTAGAGCCAATGCAAAAGGATATAAATTGAACTTATTAGATGGCAGCAGTAATCTAACTGCTGAATGGCTTAGAGGTAATTATAAGTACAGACTTTATCATGACTCAACCGCTTCCAATGAATTAAACTGGAATGTAGATTTAAATGAAATAAAGAACAGCAGCAATTCTTATCTAAAGAGAAAAGCTTTAAGCTATAAAAATGCTAAAAAAATATCTAATATTTTTAACTCTGAAATCAACAGCAGTTACTGGAGCGGCAGACCAGATATAATAATTGAAATTAGAAACAGAAGTGATAATAGTTTAAAAAAGATTGTCTTGGCTGAAGTAAAATATTCCAGGAATCATGAAACTGCTAAAGGAGGGCTGAAAGAACTTCTGGATTATATTTATTTGATTAAGGACAGCAACAAACAATATTTTGACATAAGTCAAGCTGAAGTAGAAATTGAAGGATTATTATTAGTTGATCAGATTAAAAAAGGTGATATGACCTTTAAAGCATTAAAAATTGAAAAAAATCAATACGACCTTAGTTTTGAAAAGTTAGAAAATAGAAAAATACTGCTTTAAATTATACTTAGGTTATAAGTATTAATATTTTAAATTACTCTTAGACAAATAAAAAGAGCGGTATAAGGTGTCCGGATATTATTATATAATTTAAACTAAAAAACGGAGTGATTAATGTGGGTAGAATAGGTAGAAATGATCCCTGTCCTTGTGGAAGTGGAAAGAAATATAAGAAATGTTGCATAAATAAAGCTGATTTAAATATAGAACGAAATAGACATTGGTTTAAAGAGGATATAGAAGAACTTTCAACGGATGCTATAATAACAAGATTAAAGTATTATGGAGTAGAATTTAATAAACAAGATTTTATTGAAGGAATTAGAAAATATCATTCTGCAGAAGCGATTTCAGAACACTGGTTTAAAATTTATAATATTAATGTAAAGAATTATGATAAATATTTTCTTTGGTTGGCGGCTTGGGTATTATGTGAGCGTTATTCAGAAGAAAATATAATGTGTGATGAACAACTTGATGAAAATATTATTCAAGGATATGATTTAGTAGAATATAATAGAGATGTTGAGGCATGTAATATTTGGTTGAAGGTATGGGATTATTTAAAGTTTCGTTTTGGAGAAAATGGATATCAAGATATAGATAAAGCCAGTGAAGATTTTAAAGGTAATGTTTATTTAAGTAGTTGGATAGATGATATGGAAATGTATTTGCATAATGCTGGACTAAAAAATAAAGTTTATTTTAAAAAGAGAATAAAATTTTGTCAGGATATATTAAAATTATTACCTAACTCGAAAGAAAGTATTATTAGAGATATCAAAAGAGCAGAAGCGTCTTCATACTTTTATTTAGGTAAAATAAATAAAGGTGACGAAAAGTTTTTAGAAATAGTTAATGAATACCCCAATTGGGTTTGGGGATATATTGGTTGGGGAGATATATACGGAATATCTAGAGTTGTTCCAGACCCTGAAAAGGCAGAAAAAATATATAGAATGGCATTTGATGTAGAATTGGAAGACAAAGAAGATTCTTTAGATTATTTACATGAAAGACTGCTAAATTTGGATTGACCGTACTTCACCTAATAAAATATTCCCGGTTTGTTCGTTCTTCACTATCCACAGATTCAACTACCTAAGTTAAGAGCTAATTAAGGGTTGCTTGAATTAGGAAATGAGGTTGCATTATGTGAATAAGCGAGTATTAACGCAATAATCTTAATTTATAGAGGGATGTTAAAAATTTGATAGAAAAAGTATTAAAGATGAAATTATCAACAGTAATAATTTTTTACTTTTAAACTAAAACAAGATACAACATTAGTATAAAAGTAAAAGAGGTGGTTCGATGAATTTTCGTCAGAAATTAAATGATTTAATTAAGAATTTAGCTAAAGAAAAAAATTCAATATGCAAAAGAAATTGGGTGTTTAACTTTGACAGATAAAATTGGTATTATAGCAGATGATTTCACAGGTGCTAGTGATATTGGATCATTTTTGAATCTTGCTGGTGCAAAAACAGTCCTTGTTAATGGGATACCCGAAAATTCAAATTATGATTATTCAGCCTATGATGCAGTTGTCATCGCCTTAAAAAGTAGAAGTATCAGCCCTCAAAAGGCAGTTAATTATACCAAAAAAGCCTATAAATTCTTAGTTAAGAA
>JBNJFD010000235.1:0-2883 GCA_051746525.1 Bacillota bacterium
TCTGATGATATTGATGTTGTTTTTTATACTGTTGATAGTTTTCTTTAATTAACTCTAAAAGTTGATTAGATACACTATCAACCCCCCATTTGTCAATTTCTATTTTTAGTTTTTTTTCCAGCTCAAGATAATCATAGCTGAGATTTGAATTATTATGGTCGGTGTATTGTTGGGGGACATCCCAAAAAGTATTTGAACTTTTCTTTTTCTTGTTTTTCTTTTGTTTTTGTTGTTCTGGATTTTTAAATTCATGTGTTTCAGATAATTTAGATGTTTTTTTAACTTTTTTAATTTCATAATCATCAAACATCTGTATTCCTCCCTGTTTGTTGTTGTATTTTATTTAAATCCTTATTGTAAGTTTTCGATTATTTTGTTAAGATATTAACTATGATTATAGGCTAACAGCAGTTAATAAAGTAGTTTTAGAGCGATTATTAGAAGTTAGGCTGTTAGTTCATACCTATTTCAAACTAATTTCAACCTAAAATCAATTGCTTTGCAGGGAGAATTTATTTTGAAAAAAAGATTTAGAGGGAGAAATTAATAATGCAGCAGGTATTAGATGTAGATGAGGTAAAGTATTATTTTAAATCAACTGGGAAATTGAGTGAAATATTAAAAGAGTATGAATATAGACCACAACAAGAAAAAATGGCTATAGAAATCACAGAGTCTTTTAATCAAGCCCAACATTTATTAGTTGAAGCTGGGACTGGAACTGGGAAATCATTTGCCTATTTAATTCCTAGTATTTTATTTGCTTTAAAAGAAGAAGAACAAGTTGTGATTTCAACTAATACAATTAATCTTCAAGAGCAATTAATTAATAAAGATATTCCGCTATTACAACAAGCATTAGATTTAAATTGTAAGGCTGTTTTAGCTAAAGGTCGAGGAAATTATTTGTGTTTAAGAAGATTAAATCAATATCAGGTAACTAGTGAATTAACAGATGAAGAGTTAGAACAATTAGAAAAAATAGATAACTGGGTTATTAATACTGAAACAGGGTGTCGTTCTGATTTAAAATTCAAAGTTGATAGTTTATTATGGAGTAATATTGCTTCTGAGAGTAGATTATGCCTGCGAAGTAAATGCTTAAATTATGATTATTGTTTTTTTACTCAAGCTAGAAGAAAATTATGTGATGCTGATATTATAGTAGCTAATCATCATTTGTTATTTGCTGATATTTCTTTGCGGAACAAAGGTGATTTTGATGAACAGATGGCAGTATTACCTCATTATCAGCGAGTCATATTTGATGAAGCTCATAATGTAGAAGAAATAGCTACAGGATATATTGGTGATATGATTAGTAGTCAAGAAATTATTACAGCTTTGAAATTTTTATATAACCCTTATAAAACAAGAGGTGATTTACTACAAATTAGAGCAGAAAGTACTGTTCTTAATGCTAGTATTAAGCAAACTATCCAAAATAAAATTGACCAGAAGTTAGTGCCTTTAATCCAGACAATATTAGAGCAGACTAAAGCATTAACTCCTGAGGTGGAAAATTTATTAGAGCAGTTTAATACAAAAGATAAATTACGTTTGACTTCTGCGATTAGAGTTTATGATTTGTGGACTAAAAATATAGCTGTAAAGTTTGAGAATTTATTATTAAAGCTTAGTGATTTAGAGCAGGGGCTAGATGATTTATTAGATTTGTTATCTTTAGGAGAAGGACAATTAGAAAATTATGAACAGTTGATTACAATGTTAGAGCAGAAGTTGCAAATCATTGTAGAAACTAAAACTATTTTAAAGCAGTTGACAAACTTTAAAAAAGAAGAAGAGATAGTTTATTGGTTGGAAAAGAAATATAATGGCTATAGTTTACATTCAGCTCCGCTAGATATTGCTAAGCATCTTCAAGAACAGTTGCTTGGGAAACTAAAAACAGTTATTTTTACTTCTGCTACTTTAACAGTGGACAAGTCTTTTGAATTTATTAAAAAAAATCTAGGTCTAATCGAAGGACAGGTTAAAACCTTAAATCTAGGTAGCCCTTTTAATTACGAGCAGCAGTTGCAAGTAGGGATAATCAGGGGATTAGCTTCCCCGAAAAGTGATAATTTCATGGAAGAAGTTTTAACAGCAATAAAAAAAATAATCAAAGCTGCTCAAGGTAGGACTTTGATTTTATTCAATTCATATTATCGTTTAAACCAAATTTATAATCAGTTATTAGATAACTTAGATGAATTAGAAATTGATAATTTATTTTGTCAGGGAAAAAAAGCTAGACAGTATTTAGTTCAACAATTTAAAAAAAAGAATAGATCTGTTTTATTAGGAACAGATAGTTTTTGGGAAGGGGTTGACATACCAGGGTCACAACTGAGTTGTTTAATGATTGTTAAATTACCTTTTTTAGTACCTAGTGAACCTTTTATAGAAGCTAAATTAGAAGCTATTAATCAGCAAGGTGGTAATTCCTTTATGGAATATATGCTCCCCAAAGCAGTAATTAAGTTCCGGCAGGGTTGTGGAAGACTAATTAGAAATCAAAGAGATAAAGGGTGGTTATTTGTTCTAGATACAAGAGTGATCAATAAAAGATATGGACGAGTTTTTTTGAATTCATTACCTGTAGAAAAGATAACAGTATCTGATTTGGATTCATTGGCTAAAAAAACCCTTTATTTTTTAGAAAAGATAGAATAAAAATAAAGGGTTTTATATAATTATGTGTAAATATTTATATAAAATGAGAATAAATATCCACTTTAACTATTCTCAGATTAGAAATTAAGAAAGAAGGGGTAATATGAAAACAGAAAGTAAAGAAAATGAAAAGTATAGTTTACTTACTGAAGAAGAAAAGATATCTTTAAAAAATGACATTCATCGGATTAATAATGATGATTTAAA
>JBNJFD010000236.1:0-2862 GCA_051746525.1 Bacillota bacterium
GGCAGTGTATATTTTGAATTAGACACGAGTTATCACACCTCACTTATTCTTCAACTTCTTTCAATATTTCTTTTAATATTTTTTCATTCTTCAACTCAAATTTGAACTCCACTCGCCGACTTTTATCTTCTAAAACTTCTCCTTGCTCATTAGTGATTAAATCCATTTCACTTCTGCCTATTGCTGCTATAAACTCTTCTAAATCATCTTTATAATTACTTTTTACGCTATCACTATAAATATATTTAGCAACATTAAAAGCTCGTTCTTGACTTAATTCTAAATTATATAAATAACTTCCCTCATCATCAGTATGGCCTTCAATTACAATTCGAGAGATATTATTCTTTATTTGCTCATCACCTAACAAAACCTTAAGATAACGCGGTACAAATTTCTGTAAAAATTCTTTTCCCTCTGGTTTCAACTCACTCTCATCATAATCAAATAATATATCACTCTTTAATTTTATAACCCCAGTTTTAGGATCAATTTGTATTTCATTCCCAAATTCTTCAACTAATCTAGTGACTACCATTTGTCGCAATTTAGTTAATTCTTTAATCTTATTTTCCTTCTTTTCTAAGGTTTGATTATAGTCTAAAATTTTATATGTGAATAGTAAAATGAAGATAATCAATATACTAGCCATTAAATCACTATATGACAGCCAGTAATCTACTTCTTCATCTTGAGTTTTCTTTTTCTTCTTAATTGGCTTATTAAACATTATTTACCGCTCTCCTTGTCGATCCTTTCTAAATCATATAATAGATCATTTAACTCTTCTACTGTATCAGTAAATTGATTGATAGTAGCATTAAAGTTCTCTAAAACATTTTCAATATGACTATCATACTCTCCTAAAATATTATTAACACCACTTCGCACATTACTTGTATATTCAACTACTCCTTCTTCTAATTCTTGATTTAAGTTATCAAAGCTGTCTTTATAAGATTTCCATAAATCATGAGCTGCTTGTTGCGTAGAAGAAAATTCTTGTAAAGAATTGATTAGTTCTGTACTCTGTTGGCTAAATTCATTTAATTGTTCTGAGATATGGTTATAGTTTTGATTAATATCATCCAGATTTTCAAGAACATTGTTATCTAATTTATCAACCGTTAACTCTAAGCCATCCAGAGTAACTCCTAATGCATCATTGATTTTATCATAATGCTTTTCTAAATCAGAAATCGAGCTTACTAAGCGCTTATTTATATTTTCAGATAACTGATCAAACTCATTCATATTATCTTTTAAATTATTTAAGATTGGATCTAAATTATTAGTTACTTCTCGTAAATTATTCGTGGTATTATTTAAATCTTCATTCAATTCTTGCTGCTGCTTAGTAATTTCATAATTATCTTCTAAAGTATTAGCAATTAATTGATTAGACTTACTTTGCTGTTCCATATAGTCCTTCATATCAGACATTATTTGTGTAAAGCTATCAATGGTTTCCTGTTGAGTATTAGAAAAACTATTTATCTTTTCTAGGGATTGTTCTAATTCCCCTACTATATTTTCTACATTCTCATTTGTTTGCTGCACATTAGCAGCAGAATCATTAGTCTGCTCAATTACTTGCTGTTGATTATCAATTAAGTCTTCTACTTTCGAAATCGATTGCGCAAAATTATTAAATAATGCTTCATTTTTAGCAGTAACACCACTTAAAGAATCAGTTAATTTACTGATTTCATCTTGAGTTGCTTCACTAATTATTTCACCTGTGTTTTCTACTAATTGTTCGATAGCATTTTGGTTGGTATTTTCAGAAATATCAGCTAATCTTTCTGCAGACTCTCCTAATTTCTCAAGAGTTGGCCCGAGATTTTCTTCTAAAGTCGCACTTATTTTTTTATCAACTACTTCAGCAAAATCAGTTGCCATACTTTCCATTGAACTAGTCTGTTTTTCTAATTCATTATATAATTCTTTGACTCCATCCTCTTGTGTGTTCTTAGGAAAAATAAGATCAAATTGATTAGCCAAAGCATTTACCTCTGTGACTAAGTTACCAATAAATAGCTTTTGAAAGAAAGTAAATAAAATCGAATAAGCAATCCCATATAAACTAGTTAAAAATGATAAATTAACTCCACTAATTAATGATTTAATACTATTCTGTGTTTGAGAAGCATTTTCTATCTCTAAACCTTCTAATCCTAAGACTAAACCTAAGAAAGTTCCAAAAATACCTAAGGCAATTAATAACTGTGGTATGTAATTAAATAACTTAATATTAATGTTGTTAGTTATAAATTCTTCATCAAAAAAGTAATCCGCTTCAATTGTAGCAAAGTAATTCTTTTTTTGTTCGCCCACAGTATTATCTTTTATTCTTCTAATCGTATCTTCATATTGGTTCCAAGTATCTTTCAATTCTCCTTTATCACTAAAGTATTTATCAATCTTTAAAAAATCACTCTGTTTTATTGCCCCATCCTCTTTATCAGCAGCAAACTGCTTTAAAAAATCAGTCGCATTTTTAACTTGTTTTTGTTTTTTGCGCAGCTTTCTATATAAATCCCCTCCAGCAATTACAGTAATCCCTACAACTATTCCAAATATACTCTGTACAACTATATCTGCGGGAAATTTAAGATAGGAAACAAAAAACCAGGTTATTCCAATAAATAATACTGCTAAAATAATACGCCAAATTGATTTCTTCATTCTATACCCTCCATTATTGCTTTCTAGATTTTAAATAATATATAATGTTAAAGAAATAAATGAGCTTACTATTATTTATTTCAATTAATTCCTTAAAAATCCTGCAAAATAACACAACAGATAGCAAAAAACCTCTTCTATCACTAGAAGAGGTTTTAATTTAAGTTATAATAA
>JBNJFD010000237.1:0-1556 GCA_051746525.1 Bacillota bacterium
ATGCCATAACACACTACCATTATTTAACTTTTCGGGTTTGGCCCTTCCTTCAAGCCATTTTTGCCCTTTTTCAGGTAATAAAACCCGATATTCTTGATGCCAAACTTTTAATTTCTCTGTAGCTTTTTTAATAGAATTAATAACTTTTCGATAATCCTGAGGGTGAATTTTTTTAAATACTTTAGAAGGGTCTTCTTTCACTTCTTCTGCTGTTAATTCATATATTTCATAGACCCCCTCTGAAATATATGGAAAAGCTAAATCTCCGTCAGGAAATATCTGATATTGATAAAAAACTCCTGGGGCTTGATTAGATAGATTCTCTAATAATTCTCTAGTTTCTTTAATTCGTTTATGCTGTTGTTCATAATAATATTTTATAAAATAACTCAACCCTGCTATTAACATATAGGAAGCAAAATATAGTGCAGAAAAAACCAGACTTCCTGCAGATGCTTTTAAAATTAATGCTAACAATAACATTAATAGTAGATTAACTCTTAAATTAACTTTACCTGCCTTAAAAATTAAATTAAATAAAAGAATAACAAAAATTGTAGTTACAGCTAATTCTAATTCAAATCCTAATTTATAATTATAATAAAAAAGCTGTACTATAGGCAGCAAAGTTAAAAAATATGTTACTTTTTCAATATTCTCTTTCAGCCACATATTTCGGTATGAAAGAAAATAAAAAAATGAAAATAATACTATAATAAATATACGAGTTCCAATATCCATCGGGTCAGTTATTCCTTCAAAATAATAATAAATCAAACAATAAATTATATAAGTCGCGGGGATTATTAGTAATATTTTTCTGTAAAAAGAAACTGTTTTATTATTTTCAATCATAATTACACTCCATTTCTAATTCATCTAAATGTAGCATCCTATTAACTTGTGAACTCTTTATTAATCAAGGTCATTTCCACCCTATAATTTATATTTTGAAGATAAAAAGCTATATACCTGCTTTTATGTTTTAAAAACTAAAAAATAGCCCGTTTTTTGCATTTTGTCAAAAAATTTTTCCTGAACAGGAATTATTAATAGTTGATTCGCCTATTTATCAAAGTGAAACTTTATTGGGGCATGATCTGGCTAGTTTTGATTTAGCAGACAAAAATATGTATAAGAATAAAAATAGTAGCCGAAAAAACCTAAAGAAAATCAAGAGTAATATTGTTTAATATATTACAAAATTTAATTAAAAAAAATTAAGTGGATAATATAGAGTAAGCAGTTAAAAGTAGATTAGTTAATAGTAGTGGTTTCTTTGTAGATGTTTTGAGTATTATTTTTTTGGGTTTGGGCTAATAGTTGCTAATAGAAGGGGCTAGATATTTTATTTGAATTTGGAGTGGTTAACGTTTACTTTTAAGTTAAAACTTAGTATAATATATATAGGAGTAGTTTCTTAAGCTAAAAGAAATTCTTATAAATTATTTTTTGAACTTAATTGTCAATTCATTTGAGATAAATGGTAAGTTAATTTTCACCCTAGTTCAGTACTATGATAGTAATGATTAATTTAGCTGAAAGTATTCAAGAGT
>JBNJFD010000237.1:1656-2861 GCA_051746525.1 Bacillota bacterium
ATTTGAACACGCGAACTCAACCAGCAGAAAATTTTTTTAGTAATCCTTCTTCAATCTATAATACTTCACTCGACACCGAATATCTAACTGAATTCAGGTCTCAATTTTCAGATTTAAGTACAGAAGCAAAATCATTGATTACTGAAGAAACAGATTCAGTTTTTAATGAGCGGATAGTTTCTAGTTCTAATACTGATGTGTTAACAGCTAGTGCTGATTCAGGAGCTAGTACAACTGAATATGATATTCAGGTTAATCAACTTGCAAGAGCCCAATTGAATGAAAGTGCTAGTTTTACTGGTGATGCTGAAAATAGTTTCACTACTGGAGTTAATACTATTCAAATTAGTCAAGGTGATCAAACTGAAGAATTATCAGTTAGTGTGTTGTCTGGTGATACTAATTCAGATGTATTAAATAATTTAGAGCAAAAGATTAACGATTCTGAATTAGATGTTAATGCCGATATAATAACTAATGATGATGGAACAATCCAATTACAATTTGAATCTAGTGAAACTGGTACAAGCGATAAATTTTCTGTTTCTAACGTTAGTGGTGATTTAGCTGCTCAAACTAACTTAGATAATACAGTTCGTACTGCTAGAGATGCCGAATATGATGTTGATGGGACGAGTGAAGTATCAACTAGTAATCAAGTAGAAATTGATGAGGGACAAGTAAGTCTTGATTTGCAAGCGACCGGTAGTGCTACTGTGACGGCTAGTACAGATAATGAAGCAGTCATAGAAGCAACTCAATCTTTTGTCGATCAATTTAACGAAACAGTAAGTTTTCTACAAGATAATTTTAGCCACAGCGATTCATTTGAAACAGGACAAGAACTGGTTCAGATTATCGATAGGAACGAAAATGATTTAAGTTCAATTGGAATTGATACAGGAATTAATGGTTCATTGAGTATTGATGAAGAAAAACTCAGTCAAAGTTTAGAGGAAGATTATGAGGGTGTTAAAGAGACTTTAGGCAGTGTAACTGGTGTTGTATCCGAAGTGAATGAGGAAGTAGAAAATGATTTATCCGATCCAACTTCTCAATATTCTCAGTTGAGTGATTTTAGTTTATATGATCAATCTGGTCAGTCAACATTTCCCTTTTCATCAATGTATAGTGGAAGTTTGTTTGATTCTTATTTCTAATTTAAAAGACTATCTTTAAGCGCTTGCTTATGCAAGCGTTATTTG
>JBNJFD010000238.1:0-2861 GCA_051746525.1 Bacillota bacterium
TATATAGTTGAAAATTGATAGTTTAGAGTTGATAGTTAAAAAACAAAGTCAAAATCAAATGTTTGTTATGCTTTTGATTTTAACTCTCCACTATTAACTGTTAACTGCTTTAATTGGTACCCCCAAGGGGATTCGAACCCCTGCCGCTGAGATGAAAACCCAGTATCCTAGGCCACTAGACGATGGGGGCCTAATATTAGTTGACAGTTTCAATGGTGAGCCATGGAGGATTTGAACCTCCGACACCCGGATTAAAAGTCCGATGCTCTACCAGCTGAGCTAATGGCCCGTGAAATAAAAAATCATATGGCACGCCCGGGAGGACTTGAACCTCCAACCTTCAGATTCGAAGTCTGCTACTCTATCCAGTTGAGCTACGGGCGCATGAGATAAAATGGTCGGAGCAGCAGGATTTGAACCTGCGACCCCCTGGTCCCAAACCAGGTGCTCTGCCAAACTGAGCCATGCTCCGAAATTATTAAATTATGCTTTGGAATCTCATGCGACAATTGCTATTATAAGTGATTTATTAAAAGCTGTCAAGAACTTTTTAATAAATAGTGAATGAATTATTGCTACTATTTTCGTGCAACATTAACTAATATAACATTAGTTTTTTTGTTTGTCAAGAAATAAAAATTTAAATATCTAAATTAGCAGCTATATCTTTTAAAGTTTCAGCTGATTGAATAAAGGCTTCTTTCTCTGTTTCATTTAGGGGAAGGTTTAAAATCTTATTTACTCCAGAAGAATTGACAATAGTAGGAAGACTAAGACAAATATCTTCTATTCCATAATGACCTGCCATTAAACTAGAAATAGTTAAGATGGAATTTTCATCTCTGAGAATACTGCGTACAATTCTAGCTGCTGCTAGCGAAACGGCATAAAAAGTAGAGCCTTTTTTTTCAATTATTTCATAGGCAGAATGTTTAACTTGCTCTCCTATATTTTTTAATTCGCCATTATCACAGTTATAATCGCAAATAGGACAGTAATTATCAAGATTAGTTCCGGCAATATTGGTTAAGCTCCAGACGGGGACTTCACTATCTCCATGTTCTCCAATAATATAACCATGAACATTATTAGCTGCTACTTTACAGTGGTTGCTAATTAGTGACCTGAAACGAGAACTATCTAATACAGTACCTGAACCAATCACTTGGTTTTTAGAAAGATTAGAAATTTTTAAAGTTACATAGGTTAAAATATCAACTGGGTTAGTAACAACTAATAGAATGGCTTCTTCATTATATCTAGTAATATTAGGGATGATTTGTTTAAAAATATCAGTATTTTTTTTAACTAAATCTAACCTTGTTTCTTCAGGGGTTTGCTTGGCCCCGGCAGTAATAATTATTATATCTGCATTTTCACAATTTGAATAATCGCCAGCATAAATTTCTACCGGGTCAACAAAAGAAGCGCCGTGCATTAAATCCATAGCTTCTCCTTCAGCTTTATCTTTATTAATATCAATCAAAACTATTTCAGAAGCAATACCTTGAACCATTAAAGCATAAGCAGTAGTAGCTCCAACACTACCAGCTCCAATAATTGCAACTTTATGTTTTTCATTTTTTCTGGTCATAAAGATTCCCCCTTTAGTTTGATTAAGTTAAATACATAATTAGTTTAAACTAATTATGTATTTATTATTAAAATTTCAGTGATAAAAAGAAAATTTCTTTTTAATAATGATAATAATTATTTACAGTCATATCATTGACAATAACAATAATAATTGCTATAATATTGATAACAATTATTATTAACAATTATCCTAAGTAAGAAAGAGGTCGAAATAAATTATGGGAGTTACTAAGAGGAGGATGACAAAGCAGCGCAAGAAAATTTTAGAGGTGCTGAAAAGTACGGATTGTCACCCGACGGCAGATTGGATTTATGAACAAGTGAAAGAAGATATCCCTAATATAAGTTTAGGAACAGTGTACCGGAATTTAAATGTTTTAGAAGAAATGGGTAAGATTATGGAACTGAATTATGGTAGTGAGCATAGTAGATTTGATGGCACACCTGAAAACCATTATCATTTTAGATGTTTAGAATGTGGGAAAGTGTTTGATTTAGATATTGATGTTAAAGAAAAAATGGATCAGATAGTAGAAGAGCAAATTGATGGTGCTGTTAACCATCATCGAACTGAGTTTTTTGGTTATTGTTCTGAATGTGAATAGTTTTTTATTTATAATCATCCTTGCTTTTAAAAGTAAGGATGATTATTTTATATTATTTTCATATTATATTAGGAGAGAAGGGGCGATATGGATTATAAAGAGCTATTTTTAAATTATGTTTCTGAAAGTCCAGACTTTTTAGATTTTATTGCTGATGCATTTTTAATTGTTAATAAAGAAGGGCAGATTTTAAATTGTAATGAGAATTTGCTTAAATTATTAGATTATTCACGAGAAAAACTATTAGAGATAAGATTAGAAGATCTAGAAGTTGAAAATCAAATATTAAAAAATCTAGATACAATTGAGGCTAATAGTAGTTATTGTACGGAAAGTGTATTTAGGACGGCTCAGGGACAAGACAAGAATTTTGAGATAACAGTTGTTTTATTTAATCAAATAGAGGAAACACTTTTTTTAATTTTTGCTCATGATATCACAGATTATAAAAGAAAAGAAAATAAATTAAAGAAAACATATCAAGAAAATAAAAATTTCATTGATGAATTAAGGAAACAGAAGAATAGAATAAATACAATTTTACAAACTTCTATGGATGCCTTTTGGATTATGGATATGGAAGGTTATATTTTGGAAACTAATGAATCATTTAGAGATATGTTCGGTTATTCTTTAATGGAAATAATGAATTTAAATGTT
>JBNJFD010000239.1:0-2861 GCA_051746525.1 Bacillota bacterium
TAATTGATGTAAGATGCCAATTTAATAGAGAAATAGATAGAATTTCAAAATTAGCACTTAATGAAATTGAAGAACAGTATGGTGAGGAAATTTATAATTTGTTTTTATTAAGTGAAACAGATGGTTATAAAGAACATATGATGAACTATTTCAAACTTAATACAAATAGAAACCATTTCAATTTTAAGAATAGAGATTATTGATTTTCCTGATCCTCAATAATAACTGTGAGTAATTTTAAAAGTAGTTTATAAAAACCAATTGTTTGTAAATGATTGGTTCATTAGGAGGGAAAATTAATTCCAACATATAGAATTACCGTAAAAGAACTTGTTAGAAAAAGTTCTCAAAATGAATTCTAGATATTTATCGGAGGAAGTCATGAAAAAAGAAAAAAGAAAAATAACTGCATTAATCTTTTTAATAGTATTACTTTTATTGTCTTTAAAATTTATTGCAAATATTAAAGATGAATCATTTATCATCAGAGGAACTTATACCTCTGATGATATAATAGCTTATAGTTTCACTTTTGAAGAAAATAATAAAGTGATTTTTTTTAATGGATTGAATCAGACCTTTGAGTCAGGAACTTATGAAAACATAGAAACAGATGAAATTATTATTGATATAAAAAGTTTTAGAGATACTAAAATAGTGTTTAAAGATAATAAACTTTTAATCAGAAAAAATAATTCAGTAAAAGAGTTTACTAAGACATCTGAAATACCAATTATATTGTCAGACTATAAGAAGAATAACTAGTTTTAACAGATATTGTATGCAATTTTACATCCAAATAATCCTGCTATGGATGCAATAATTGAAACTGATTAATAGTTAAACCGAAAGATTTTTACTCAACTAAGATAACTAAAAAGAATGATTTTAGGAAATATCATTCTAGTTTGAGATCCGTGTTGAATCAATTATTACTCTAGCATATAAACAATTTGGATTCTGGAATTCAATTGGAGTGATTAGTTTAAATTTACTAATGAGTCAAGTAAAATATTTTTTGGTCAAGAACCTAAAACTGTATCATTAATCATCTAAGTCAAATTTCGATACAAGTCTGTTCATCTCTTGGGCTAATTCTGAAAGTTCTCCACTGGCATTAGATACTTCAACCATGGAAGCAGTTTGTTCTTCAATTGAGGCAGATGTTTGTTCAGTACTAGCAGCATTCTCTTGTGCGATAATTGTTAATAGATCAACTAACTGAACTAATTTATCATTCTTCTTTTCCATTACTTTTCCTGAGTTATCTAAAGTCTTTAAAGCATCTATTATAACTCTAGTAGAGCGATTAATATTAGTAAAGTTGTCACTTGCTTCTTTTACGGCAACATCTTGTTCTACGAGAATATCTTTGGTTTCTTCCATTTTGCTAATTGTTTTTTGTGATCTACTTGATAATTTCTCTATTGTTTCTCTTATAGAATCTGTAAATGTATTCGTTTCCTCAGCAAGTTTCTTAATTTCGTTAGCTACAACTGCAAAACCTTTGCCAGCTTCTCCTGCTCTTGCAGCTTCAATACTTGCATTTAATGCTAATAAATTCGTTTGCTCAGCTATATTAGCAATATTTAAACTCTTTGATTTTATATCCTCCGTACTCTCATTTGTTTTTTCGATGATAGACATAACTTCAACAGCAACTTGTTTACTTTTTTCTGCTTTTTCTTTTAGATTTTCTATTGAAGTACTGCCTTCAGAATTGTAGACTTTAATCGAATCAATTGCACTCATTAATTTTTTTCTATTGCTAGAATTCGCTTTGATTAAGTCGTTAAGCTGGTTTATATTAGACATACTTTCTTTTGTTTTTTTTGCTTGTTGCGATGCATTATTGGCGATGTCCTCAATTGACTCGGCTATTTCCTTTGATACAATGGAAGATTGTGTCGTTACGGATTTTAGATGATCAGCAGCGCTTAATAAAATTTGAGAATTTTCTTGTGTATTCAATAAAATTTCATTACTTTTTTCTTTTTCATTTTTATTCTCTTCCATTTTACGCAACAGTAAATCCAAAATATTATTAAAGGCTTGTCTAATGAAAAAACTGATAGATAACATGATACATAAAATAATACTAATAGTTATTTTAGAGATAAGTTTCATGCCAGGCGTTTGAAAAACAGAGTAATAAGTACCTATAAAAATAATTAAAATAGTTATCAAATATATTTTGTGATTTTGAGCAAGGGTAGCTAAAATGTATAAACTAATTAAAATACCCCAAAAGAATATATTTTTTTCGTAAAGACCGATACCGATAATAGTGAATAAAAATGCTAAAAGAGCATAAGAAATATTGACCTCTTTATTAATAGAAATTTTAAATTTACTTAATATTTTTGGTATTAAAATAATTATCACTGAGAGGATAACAACACCTATTGCTAAAGGCCAATCTCTCATTCCAGGTTCAACAGATAAAGTTACAACGATCGCGTAAATAAGCGTTAATAAAGCCGTTATAATCATCCCTCTTTGGAAAGATTTATTGATCAGTTTTTTTATTTTACTTTGAAAATTCATTATTTAAATTCCTTTCTAATTCATAAAATCCTTAAATTCATTGTAGAATTCAATTTGCTTAATGATAATTAACTATTCTATTTTAGAATTTTGAGTTGTATTATAAATTCAGAGTATAAATGAAAGCATTTATTTTGTATAGTATTTATTGATCTATGGTTAGTTAAAATCATTATTAAATAGATAGTGTAACTAAGAAAATTTCAGTAGTTATTTGGGTAAGTTTTCTACTTTAGAATCGCAAGTATTAGCTAAAACGTAAGTATTTTTGCGAAGCTTAATTTATCTTTTCGATAAGAGTATATCATAAAAAA
>JBNJFD010000240.1:0-2847 GCA_051746525.1 Bacillota bacterium
ATAATTCACGAGCAATAGCCGAACCTACAACCCCAGCTCCAATAATACTAACATCATACATAAAACCCCTCCTTGTTTTATTAATTCTAACAATTAACAGCTTAAATTCTACAACCTCTATTATTAAATTCAATAAAAAAATTATTTTACCTTCTTTTATTAAAAATGATTACTATTAGGGTTGATCTACTATTATTTGCTAATCCCTAAAAAAATAATTATAATAATTAAGTGAAAATAAAAAGCTATTAATATAATAAGAGGGTTGACTTCTTAAGAAGTCAACCCTCTAGCTTGCTTTATCATATTTTTTTAACTGCTTTTAACTCATCACTCGTCACTCATCACTGCTCTTAACTATTTTACCTAGGATTTGCCGGTTCAATGGCAATATTTTTCCCATTTATTCTGTTGTTTTTCATCACCTTTAGCACTTCTTTCGCATGCTGTCGGGGAACTTCTACGAAAGTATAGCGATCATAAATGTCAATTAATCCTACTAAATTACCCGATATACTAGTTTCTCCAGCTATTGCTCCTACCACATCTCCTGGGCTTACATTCTGTTTTTTACCTACATTAATAAACAGCCTTACCATTCCTGGTTCAGCACCTGTATTCCCAAAATCCTCTGTAGTATCTACTTCTTCTTCTTTATCCTGTTCTACTGTTAATTTTAATAATGCTGCAGCAATATCCATTGAAGTATAGTCTTCTTCTACTAGTTCTTCAATTGCTCCAATTTCTTTAGAGAGATTGCCTCCATCTACAATTTCTGTAACATCTTCTAGCAATAATTTTAATTTAACTCTTTCTATATCACTAGCAGAAGGTACTTGCTTTCTTTTGATTTTAGTTTTAGTATAACGCTGAATATCTTTTAATTGATAAATTTCTTTACCAGAAACAAAAGTAAAAGCTCTTCCTGTTCTACCAGCTCGACCAGTTCTCCCAATTCGGTGCACATAATACTCTTCATCCCGCGGAACATCATAATTAAATACCAGTTCAATATCATTAATATCTATTCCCCGTGCTGCTACATCAGTTGCTACTAGTATCTCTACTGTTTTAGTTTTAAATTTATCCATTACTCTATCTCGTTGACGCTGGTTCATTCCTCCATGAAGACTATCAGCAAAATAACCCCGCCCCTGCAGATGAAGAGCTAATTCATCAACTTGCTTTCTAGTATTACAAAATACTAACGCTAATTCAGGGCTATACATATCAATTAATCTAGAAAGGCTTTCTACTTTATCTCTTCTCTTCACTTCAAAATAAGCCTGCTCTATATTAGGAACCGTTAATTTTTTATGAACAACTTTAATTAATTCTGGATTGTTCTGATACTTCTTTTTTAATGCTAAAATAGATTTAGGCATAGTTGCAGAAAAGAATATCGTCTGCCGTTGGCCCTTAATACCTTTTAAGATAGTTTCAATATCTTCTCTAAAACCCATATTTAACATTTCATCTGCTTCATCTAAGACCATCATATCTAAATTGTTTAACTTTAGAGTTCCTCTTCTCATGTGGTCCATTATTCGTCCCGGAGTACCAGTTACAATCTGAACACCTTTTTTAAGCGCTCTAATCTGACGCTTAATTGGTTGACCTCCATATATCGGCAGAGTTTTAATCCGCTTTTTATATTTAGCTAATCTTCTAATCTCTTCTGAGACTTGAATAGCTAATTCTCTAGTAGGACACAAAATCAAAGTTTGTACATTTTTATCCTGTTCATTTATCATTTCCAAAATTGGAATTCCAAATGCAGCTGTCTTCCCCGTCCCTGTTTGTGCTTGACCAATAACATCTTTTCCTTCTAACAGATGAGGAATAGCTTGAGTTTGAATCGGCGTAGCCTCTTCAAAACCCATATCTTCAACTGCTTTGTTAATTTCTGGTGACAAATTCAACTCTTCAAATTTCTTCTTTTCCATATATAATTTCACTTCCCTATTTAATTAGTACCTTCTTTACTATAACATAATATAAGCTTAATTACTAATAAAATCCTCTAAAACTTTAACTTTTATTCAAATATATCCGCAAAAAATAAAAAATTCTCCGAAATTAAATCTTCGCAGAATTTTTACTATTTGTATTTCTTATTCAACTAATTCTATAAAATGTGGTACTAATTGTGGGTCAAACTGCTTTCCAGAACAATGTTTCAACTCTGCTATGGCCTCCTCTTTAGACATAGGGTCTTTATAAGACCTGCTATTAGTCATTACATCATAGGCATCAACAATAGTTATGATTCTGGCTAGCATTGGTATCTCGGATCCTTTTAATCCCCGTGGATAACCACTACCGTCCCATTTTTCATGGTGAGATAAAATTTCTTCAGCCACATAAGCAAATTCTTCTGTAGAAGAAGCTATTCTATAACCCGTCTCTGGATGCTGCTTAATTATTTCCCATTCTTCATCATTTAATTTCCCAGGTTTAGTCAATATTTCAGCAGGTACTATAGTTTTCCCAATATCATGAAGAGTAGCTAATAAAGATAGCTTATCTAATCTATCTTGAGACAAATCAAGTTTTTCTCCCATCGAAAAAGCTAAAGCCTGCATTCGCCAAGCATGTTCTTCTGTTTCATTACTTTTTTCACCTAGCGTTTTTAACAATGCTTTTACTATATGACTTTTAGTGCTTCGACTTTCATCAAGCTTGTTTTTATACATTCTTTCTTCAGCTATTTTTAAAACTTGATAAAGCCCCTCTTGAGTTTTTTCTTTAGTTGCTATACCTAAAGCAATGGAGATTGGTATCTCTTCTTCTTTAGTTTCTTTACACTTTTCTTTTATTTTATCATATACCTGTTGAGCCTGTTCT
>JBNJFD010000241.1:0-2844 GCA_051746525.1 Bacillota bacterium
AGAAGAGCTTAAAGAAGCAGCAGAAAGATTAGAAGTATTGAGTCATGATGAAGAAACAAGGGAAATTTATGAAAGCAGGCAGAAAGCGATACATGATCAAATTACTAATCTACAGGAAACTGCCAAAAAAGCAAAAAAAGAGGGGAAAAAAGAGGGGAAAAAAGAAGGAAAGAAAGAAGAGAAAATAAAAGTAGCGAAGAAAATGTTAGAAGAAGGCGAGAGTATTGAAAAAATAAAAAAATTCACGGATTTAAATGCAGAAGAGATAAATGACTTAGCATAAAATTGAAAAGTCCTCTGATGGTAAGATTCAGAGGATGTTTTTTATCTTATAACATGAGATTAGCGACATCTAGGTAAGAGGGAAAAGTAAAGGAGCAGTAGCGAAACGTCGCGAATCCCAGAGTCGATACTGCTACTTACTCAAATTGTTCTGGCTCAACTGCAACTAAATTGAAATAATATTGCAGATAATCTACTATTCGCTGGCTAGCTTGACCATCACCATAAGGATTATTCTGCTTTATCATCTGCTGATAGGCTTGTTGAGAGGACAATAACTTCTGCACCTCATTTACTATCTGTTCTGATTTCGTTCCTACTAACTGCAGGGTACCGGCTTTTAAACCGGCTTGTCTTTCAGTAGTACTGCGCAAAACTAATACCGGCTTACCTAAAGCAGGAGCTTCCTCCTGCAGACCGCCAGAATCAGTTAAGACTAGATAAGACCGAGCCATTAAATTGATAAAATCTCGATAGTTTAGCGGTTCAACAAGAAAAATTCTTTCTACACTATCTAAGTGAGCATAAATGACTTTTTGCACCTTGGGATTAGGATGCACTGGGATTACTATTACTAACTCCGGATTGGAAACTACTAATTCTCGCAGAGCACGGCAGATGCTGACTAGCGGTTGGCCCAGGTTTTCACGGCGGTGGACGGTAGTTAGAATGATTTTATATTCTTTTAGTGGTAATTGCTTTAATTCAGCATTTCTAAACTTATAATTTTTATCAACTACACTCAAAGCAGCATCAATGACAGTATTGCCTGTAATGAATACTTTATCAGCAGATATATTCTCTGCTAGCAAGTTATTATAACTTTCTTGAGTCGGAGCAAAATGTAAATCCGCTACCCCACTAGTTAACTTGCGATTTAGTTCTTCGGGATAAGGTTCATACTTATTATAACTTCTCAAGCCGGCTTCAATATGTGCTAGAGCACACTTTTGATAAAAAGCAGCTAAAGCAGTAGCAAAAGTAGTCGTTGTATCACCGTGAACTAATACTAAATCCGGTTGTTCTTGAGATATGATTTCTTTTAACTTGTCTAAAATTTTAATTGTGATTTTAGTTAAAGACTGTCTTGAAGACATAATATCTAAATCATAATCTGGTGCTAAGTTAAATAAGTTAAGAACTTCATCCAATAGTTTGCGGTGCTGAGCAGTGGCAACAAGTATCGATTCTAGTTGTTTGCTTCGCTTTAATCTCTGCAACATAGGTGCCATTTTAATTGCTTCCGGACGCGTTCCGATTACAGACATAATTTTAATCAATTCTCCCACACCCTTGTTTTAGTTTAGAGTTGATAGTTTATAGTTGACAATTAAATTCAAAATCATAAAAATAAATTAGGAATTTATTTCTTACAACTATTTATTCTTAGTATGGGAAAATTAAAACAAAAAATACCAGACTAAATGCAGAGCATCAGTCTGGTAGTCATATATTTGAATTTTTTAAACCCAAATCGCAAATATTTCTTTATTATCTTGTTCAATTCTTTCCTGTTTATATTCTTTATTTTGATTAAAATTAAAGTTAACTAAATATCCCTGCTCAACATTTTGACTATCTAAATAATCTGCTAATTGTTTTAATCCTTTTTGATGATATTTTTCTCCCCGCCATATTTTTAATTCTACTATATACTTCTCATCTAAATAGGTAATCACTATATCTAATCTTTTTTCTTCAGAAATTTGAACTTCCTTAAAATCAAATCCTCTCCCGTTAATAATTGGTTTGATAAATGCTAAAAAGATCAATCTTCCCTTTCGCTCTAAAAAATCTTGATCTTGGCTACTGTATTGTTCTTTAATAAACTCCTGAAACTTAGTTAAGATTTTTTCAAAATCTAGATAACCATCTTCTTTAATGAAATTATCTTTGTAATTATAAGTAATCATGTCGAGAGTAGTCTCTAGTTTTGAACTCAAATAATTATATATTCTCTGTTCGTAGATCCTATTATGTACTTTTACAATCCCATTCTCATTCTTTAAAATCCCATGCAGTTCACCTAATTCTATAATTGGATTATCTAAATTATAGGTTAATTCTTCGCCTTCTACAATAATCTTATAAATCAACTGATGTAAATCTTTATTGTTTTCTATATTCTTAATTAAACTTTCAAAGTTAGTATTACGTTCATTGAGCAAAATCTTAACTGCTTGCTGTACATCAGATTGCTCCCAGTTAGTTTTCTCTAACTCTTCATCTATTATTTTAGCTACTTTACTAACTAGATAAGGATGACCAGAGGTATAATAGTGAATTTCTTCTGCCAATCCTTGCACATTCATTTCTGCTTCTCTATCCTGTTTATACTCTTGCAGCATACTAGCAATTTCTGAAACATCAAAACTCATTTTTACTTTGAATTTAACTGCAATATTCCACGGACTATTAAACTTTTCTTCTTCATCTGAACGCAGCTTTAACTTTAAATTTTTCACATCATGAACCCCTGCTAAAATAACATTGTGAAAAGTATAATCTTCTCCTTCTTTAGCTAATAAATATTTATTACGCAGCATGCCTAAAAAATCAAGA
>JBNJFD010000242.1:0-2830 GCA_051746525.1 Bacillota bacterium
ACCTCTAAAGCAATTTATAAAATTTTAATAATTTATTATAAATTAGAATATCGCTCTCATTAATATAAATCCCAGATAAATACCTACAATTCCCATTATTCCGGACAAAGTTGGAGGAGCAGGAATAGGCAATTTCAAAAAATAAAATAAAGCACCTACTGTTAGACCTGATAAAGTAGATAATATAACGTTTTTCATCTTCTACTCCTTTCTTGATTACTATTTTCTTTGCTAAAATTATCTAATAAGTTTCTATAATAAAAATTTAATCGTTTAATTTAAAAGCTCCCCATAATAAATCTTGTATGTCTTTTATAATTATATCTCCGTTCAGATTAGCCATAATAACCTCTATGTTTGTTCCAAATTCACTAATAACCTGCCTACATGAACCACAAGGAGTAGCTGGACTTTCTTCATCTACTACTACTGCTACTGCTTCAATTTCTCTCTGCCCTTCCGAAACAGCTTTAAAAATAGCTGTTCGCTCTGCACAATTAGAAACACTGTAAGCACTATTTTCTATATTACACCCTGTATAAATATCTCCTGCAGTAGTTAAAATAGCTGCCCCTACTTTAAAATTAGAATAAGGAGCATACGCATTTTCTCTTGCTAGTGCTGCTTTTTTAATTAATTCTTCCCGCTTTTCTGTAGTCATATATATCGCCCCCTATTCAAAGCAATTTTATAATCAGCGACAGTCATCAGACGACTAACATTTTATATTATAATTTTAATATATTTATTTATTATTGTCAAGAAAAGCATTATCTAAAACAAACGTTTTAAATCAAAATTAAAAGCCACTTCTAAATTAATATCAAATTTAAGAAGTGGCTTATCATATCTAATTAATAATCATATCCTCCTAACATTAATAAAATTAAAATTAAGAAAATAACAAATACATAGCTATCACCAAAAGCACCGTGGCTTCCCATTAGGAACCCTCCTTTTTTACTAGTTGTAAGTAGTAGCTAATAACTATTTAATAACCTTCGCCGCCTAGTAATAATAATATTAAAATTAAGAAAATAATAAATATACAACTACTATCAGAACCTCCAAATAAATCACCCAAAAATCCAGACATTAAAGCCCCCCCTTTTTCTTTGTAATTACTATATCATATGTAATCAGCCTAATATCCGTTAAGAAATTCATTTGATTTCTTTTATAATCTACAAAGAAATTAAGAATCTTTGTTAATTAGAATCATTGACGAATCCTTTAATCTTATTTATAATTATAATTGTTTAAACTAACTAATGGAGGTATATTAATGGAATTAACTAAAGAATCCGACCGTTTAGGAGAAGAAGCAATTGTTCCTTTATTACTTAAACTATCTGCTCCAGGTGTGATTGGAATGATGATTAATGCCTTATATAATATAGTAGATAGTATTTATATAGGTAGGTTGAGCACTGAAGCATTATCAGCACTATCACTGTCTTTCCCGATTCAAATGATTATTATTTCAGTAGCAGCAGGAACAGGAATTGGAACTAACTCTCTTATTTCTCGCTTACTAGGAAAAGGGGAGCATTGTAGAGCTAATAACACAGCTGAACATGTCTTTTTTCTAGCTTTAATTTACGCTGTGATTACAATGATTGCTGGATTTTTCTGGGGCCAAGATTTAATCGGCCTCTTTACTGATAATCAAACTTTGATCAACCTAACTAGTCAATATTTGCAAATAATTATGATGGGGTCTATTGCTGTTTATGTCCCCATTATTTTCAATAATATTTTACGTGGAGAAGGAAACACCTTTACTCCCATGCTGACAATGATGATTGGGGCTATTATTAATATTGTATTAGACCCTTTTTTAATTTTTGGGATTGGATTTTTCCCTCGATTAGGCGTTAGAGGTGCAGCTTATGCTACCGTTTTTGGTCGAGGAGTAGCAGGGTTGTTTATCATTTATATTATCCTAAGAGGAGATAATGAAGTTACTCTAAACTTAGAAGACTTCAACCTTGATTGGGGTATTCTTAGAGATATTTATCAAGTTGGCTTCCCTGCCATGTTAATGCGTGTTCTAACTAGTATTATGATTGCCGGGATGAACAAAATTGTCGGCTATTATGATAGCACTGCTATTGCTGTAGTAGGTATCTATTTTAGAATGCAGTCTCTTATTATTCTACCTATTTTTGGATTAACCCAAGGTTTTATGCCTTTAGTAGGTTATAATTATGGTCATGGCAATCCGAAAAGGATGAAAAAAACAATTGCTTTTGGTAGTCTATTAGCTTTAAGCTTTGCTTTAATTGGATTTTCTGTTTTTCAAATTTTTCCTGATGAGTTAATTAGACTATTTAATAAAGACCCTGAACTACTTAAAATAGGCTCCACTGCTTTAAAAAGAATTAGTTTTGCTTACTTGATTATGGGATTGAATATTATTGGGGCTACAACTTTTCAAGCTTTAGGAAAAGGTTTTCCTAGTTTATTAATCTCCTCACTAAGGCAAATTGTTATCTTATTACCTGTAATGTACTGGTTAGGAGAATTATACGGTCTAGCAATTTTATGGTTTGCCTTCCCTATTGCAGAAGCAACAGCTTTTAGTCTACTAGCAATTTGGCTATTAATAACTATTAAAAAAGCAGTTAATTCTATGGAGCAGGCCAATAGCTATTAGCTGTTAGCTTTGGTTCTTAAGCTTAAATCAAAAAAATACACAAAAACAGCGAAGTGCTATGGGATCCCCATAGCACTTCCTTTATTTTACCTTTATTTTACCTTTATTTTACCTTTATTTTACCTTTATTTTACCTTTATTTTACCTTTATTTTACCTTTATTTTACCTTT
>JBNJFD010000243.1:0-2794 GCA_051746525.1 Bacillota bacterium
GTTGCAGAACTTATCTCTTTTGTTGATTCAACCTGCTCAATTGTAGATTCTGTCATTTTTTCCACTTCTGCTGTTAATTCATGAGATAAAGACCCAATTTCCTTAAACACCATAGAAATATTTTTATTTTTGTCTCCAGTAGGGATCATAATCTCAATTGCTTTATTAGCCACTCTTTTTACCTCCCTCACTATCTCCTTTACTTCTAGAACTGCTTCTATACTTTCATCTGCCAACTCTTTAATATCATCTGCTACGTAAGCAAAACCTAAACTATTGCCTTCCTCTGCTGCTGCAATTGCTCCATCTAAAGATAGTAAATTAGTTTCATCTGCTAAATTCATTATTTTTTCTGATATTTGATCTACTTTAGTAATGCTTACACTTAATTCTTCCATTACTTCTACTGCTTGATTAACTAATACTTCACCAAAACTAATTTTATCATCAGTTCTAGTTACTAATCCAAAAGTGTTTTGTCCTAAATTTGAAATATCTTCTGCTTTTATTAATAACTTCTCAGTTCCTGTTACTATTCCTTTAATTGAAAAATTAATTTCCTCTATAGCAGTAATCGTTTTGTGATTACCCTGTTCTACATTTTTAACAAATTCAGAAGTGTAAGCAATCTTTTGATCAACTTTATTTATATCTTCACAGTAAGAAGCTAAATTCTGGCCTAATTCTAAAATTCTAGAAATAGTACTTTTCAAATTACTCTGCATTCTATTTAAACTTATACTCAATTCAGCAATTTCATCATTACTATCAATTTTTAATGGAAGAGCATCCAAATTGCCATTAGCAATTTGATTAGCAAATTTAACTGCTTTATTAATTGAAGTCGTCAGCTTTTGATATAAAAATATAAATGTTATTACTGTTCCTATAGCTATTAAAATGATTAAAATTGTAGTTATAAATAAAATTAGATTTGCTTTGTTTTGAGTAAGGTTTTTTAGTTTTGCTGTTCTTTGGTCTAGTTGTTCTTGAAATTGAGCAATAGCACTTTGAAAAGCTTCTTTTCTTCTTGAATAATAAGGATCATACAATTTACGTTTTGCTGCTCTAATATTTCCATTATCTACTGCTTCAATAGCAGCTTTTTCTAATTGAATCATAAAATCAGATTTCGTAACTGCTTCCTGAACTAATTCTAATTCCGCTGTAGTAATATTTTCTTGTTTTAACTCAACAATTATTCCGTCCCTTTTTTTAGTCTCATTTATTATCTTTAAGTATTGATTTGCATATTTTTTATCTGCTGTCTGGACGTATTTATATGCTAAAGAAGATAATTGATTGACTGTAGTTAACATATCATTTCCTAATCTTTTTAAATTTTCTCTATTTTCTACTACTTTTCTCTCCTGCCTAAAACTAGTATTTAGATAATAAACACTACCTCCCACTAAAATAAGCAAGCTTAAAATTATAACTGTTGCTACTTTCAACCATTGAGAAATTTTCACAAGTTCTTGCTCCTTTCTGAAAAAATAACTACTCAGTTTTAAGCAATTTTACTAAAAAACAGAGAGCTAAGTTTTAGCTCTCTGAAAAGATAAACTTAATTCAATTATTTTATTTTTTCTTAGCTTTATCTTTTTTTTCTTTCTTAGCTTTATCTTGTTCTTCTTGCTTATCTTTTTCTGTATTATTTTGTTTTTGCTCTTGCTTTTTTTTCTTTTCTGCCTTCTGAACCGCTTTGTTTTTTCGAGCACTATAAACTCCAACTTTATAATAGCCATTAGTGTTACTAAATTGTGCACTATCCAACAATTTTACATCAACATTAAATAGGTCTGGTAGGTAATCGCCTAAAAATTTAGCTCCACCACCACATAATAAAATTGTTCTAATTCTAGCTAGCTGCTGCTCCCATTCATCAGTAATCAACTCATGAATTCGATTAGCAAACTCTTCAAAAGCATCATCAACTAATCCTTTTATTTTTCTGTCTTCTCCACGCCAAAAAACTTCTTCTTTACCTTTAATATAGTTTTCAGAAATTAAATTATATGGAATATCAATTTCTAATTCTCGGGCTACTTGTTTGAAAACATCTGCCATTCCAAAATCAGTTCCTATATCAGTTCCAATAATTGGATTAGTCCCTTGAGAAATAAAGGCATCTACAGTTTTGCCTCCAATATCAATTAAACCAAATCTTGAATTAGCTAAGTCACTTTTAAGCGGTTGACCTTTCATATCTAAAATCTGGTCATAATAAGCCCCTATTCCTTGTGGGACGCAAATTACATTTTTTATAGTTAACTTATTATGTATATCCTTATTAGATAGCTTATATTTGAAATCTTTATTTTTAAATGTATCTACTATCTCTTGTTTATATTCTTGATACTTCTCTACATTTAAGCCTACTACTAAATTGTTAATTATAATTTTATCTTCATTTGTAAATAAAGATACTCCAGCTAAGAGCTTAGCTAATTCTGACCTCTCTGCAAATTTTTTATCAGAAAAGTTTTTATCTCCCCCCATTGCATCCTGTTCAACAGCATAGGCTCCTACATAATAATTTTCTCCATCTAAGGTCAGGCTCATCTTATTCTTTTTGAATTTTGCAGGGCCAGAAATCCCATCAATATTAAAGATAGAAAAATCTTTTTCCTGTTTATGAGTCACAGAAGGAAATAATACCCGCTTTTCTGAACCTCTTCCCACTACTAACTTTACATAATCATATCCATTATCAAAACCAACAACGTCAAATACTTTCATTCATTTTGCCCCCTTATACTAATGTTTGATAATCTAGAACTACTTGTAAATT
>JBNJFD010000244.1:0-2775 GCA_051746525.1 Bacillota bacterium
TACTCTTCTCTTCACAGCTTTTAAACTCTATAATATTGTTTACCACTATTTTAACCACTACAACTAAAAATATACAAGATACTGCTGCCTTTGTCAAGTAAGAGGTTTAAAAAATAAATGTAGTGTGCTTTTACGCTTTAACTAAACTTTTAACCCCTTCACCTATTTCTACTTGAGGATTATACTGCATAATTTCGTTTATTAAATCTTCTATTTTCTCAGTCTCTGCGATTTTTATTCTTCTGTCAACTTCTTTACTATTATCCTTATAACTAATTATTTCAAGCCGATTACTATCAATTATCTTTTTATCAAGCTTTAATTGGTCTATTACTTCAAATTCTATTTCAGCACTATGAAATATGTTAACATCATACTTCAACTTTTCATTTGTTAGCATCACTTTAAACACTAATAAACCTCTTATCATTCTTATAAACCCTAGACCACCAAACATTATTCCTGTCAAAGACACTATATCAGAAAACATAAATATAGCCTGTAAAAACCCTAGTACAAATAAAATTCCCCACAGACAAACACTTAATTTCGTTGCTTTATATTTTTTAATTATCTCTTGTTCAGTTGCTTTCTCTTGATAATTTTCTTCGTCGATAGGTACTATAAGAAATTTATTAATTATTAATAGTAAGAGTCCCAAAACAACTAAGAAAATCATTAATTTAATAATTAATGATTCTAGAAAATGAGATAATACAACTAAAGTTATAGCCCCCAATATATTTAATGACCAAAAAGTCATATTTATGAAGATAGCACTAATTAATGGAGTAAATCTAAATTCTTTCCCAGTTGCTTTTAAATCGGCTTCCTTTTTAGAAAATAAAAAATAACAAGCAATAGAACCTACACTAACAAAACTAAAAAATATAATTGTCAGAACCATAATAAATATTAGTACATTCATCAAATCTCTCCCTTTCTTCATTTGATTAATTTCGTCTTTGCAATTTCTTATTCCAAATAATTTATTTCCCTATAAGTTTCTATGATTTTTATGCTATCGGAGAAACTGCCCACCAAAATAATCCTACTACTATTGGTAAAAACCAACTATTTTCTTCTTTTAATAACCAAAAAATCAAACTAAAAAACAAAAAACTTAATAGCACATAGTAAAAATTAATCTTTGCTATAGCTAAAACAAATCTGACATCTTGAACTATTACCATATAACTCAATTTTTTAATTAAATTGAAAATTGAAAATAATACTCCAATAAAAATTGGATTTTTCTTAATTTGTATCAATAACCACATACAAATAAGCAAAATTAAAAAATTTATAATAACTTCAATAATTTTATTTTAACCTCCCTTTTGTAAATTAGATCAACCCTTCCTCTTTTCTAAATCTTTAATTAATAGAGCAATTGTATATTCTGATGCTAATAATTTAATTATCATTTTTTATTTGAATATTAATCTCTTTAAAATAACCTAATTTTTAAAATTTAGGCCTCTTATAGCATTTTCTAGGGCTTGTTTGATTTTCCTGCAATATTATTTAATTATTTCCAACAAATTATAAGTTAAACACAATCAGACAAAACAAGCTAAAATTAATTATACAATATACAAAAACAGATTAAGCCAAAAATGACCTAATCTGTTTTCACTACTTACTATTTATTTTGATTTAAAAAAACTGTATCCACAATCTTTTTCAATTATTAATCTCCATCAATCATGTCACCTAAACCACTTAGCATAGAACCTTCCCCTTTTCTATTGCCACCTTGACTAGGTGCATTAGCAATAATTCGGTCAGCTAAACGAGAGAACGGTAAATTTTGTAAATATACAGTTCCTGTACCGCGTAAAGTTGCTAAAAACAACCCTTCTCCCCCAAAGAACATTGATTTTAAGTTGCCAGCACGCTCAATATCATAATCAATCCCTTCAGTAAATCCTACTAAACAACCTGTATCTACTTTTAGTGTTTCATTTTCCAACTCTTTTTTTAACTACTGTTCCGCCCGCGTCAGCTTCTCCACCCAATACATAGTTTGGATGGAGTTTCCTTGCTACATTGTAAATGAATAAAAGATAGTCCATCGCCTTGTATACTTTGTAAAATGAATCCTTCGCCCCCGAAAAAGCCAGATCCAATTTTCTTATTTAAGGTAATATCAACCTTAGTTCCTAAAGCTGCACACAAAAAAGCATCTTTTTGGCAAGTGAATTTATGCCCTGGTAATTCAGAAAGATCAAGAGGTACTATAGTACCTGGGTAAGGCGCTGCAAAGACTATCTTTTTCTTAGCTTGGCCCTGATTAGTAAAGTGCGTCATAAATAATGATTCTCCTGTTAACATTCGTTTACCGACTCCAAATATTTTGCCCATTAAACCTTGATTAGTTTCTGAACCATCACCCATCTTAGCTTCAAAACTACTCCCTTGATCCATCCAATTCATTGTCCCCGCTTCTGCAATTACAGTTTCACCAGGGTCTAATTCTACCTCTACTGTTTGAATATCATCACCTAATAATTCATAATCAATTTCATGACTTTTCAATTTTTCATCACCCATTATTTTATTAATTTATAATTGAGAATGGATAATGGATAATTAACATCAAAATCAAATTCAAAACATAAAATCAAATATCATCATTCATTTGCAATATTATTATCGCTAATGAAACATTGAGACTTGGCGATGCCAAGTCTCAACAAAAAATATATTTTTTTCTCACTGTCTCACTGTCTCACTGTCTCACTGTCTCACTGTCTCACTGTCTCACTGTCT
>JBNJFD010000245.1:0-2755 GCA_051746525.1 Bacillota bacterium
CTTATAGCTCAGCAATATGATGAGCCGCAGTTTTTACTGCCGGTAGCAGAAACTATTGCTCAAGATGAGATTGCTGCTAAAGTTGAGCAGTATCAGTTAGATATTAATTTGATTCCTGCTCATTCTTATGAAGTAATGGAAAATTCGGACTTGTTATTGTCTACGTCAGGAACTGCTACTTTAGAGGCTTCTTTTTTTAGAACGCCCATGGTAATTATCTATAAAACATCGTGGCTTAGTTATGCGTTAAGTAAGGTATTAGTAGAAATTCCTTATGTGGGTTTGCCTAACATTATTGCAGAGGAAGAAATTGTTCCTGAATTACTGCAAAGTGAAGCTAATGGTCAGGAAATAGCTAATCAGGCGCTACAGATTTTAGCTTCATCTCAACGGCAGGAAAGAATAAAGAACAAATTAGAGCTAGTAGAAAACAGATTAGGGGCTGGTGGAGCAGTAAAGCGCGTAGCACAATTGGTGCTAAACACAGGAGGTATTGCTTATGAAATTAGCTAAAAGAATATTGAAGTATTTAAGTCCTTATAAAGGGAGATTAGTTACAGCGGTATTCTGTATGATCGGGAGTGCTGCTTTATCAGTATTTTTCTTTGATGAATTTGGTAAATTTATTGATACAATAATTATGGAAGCTAAGCGATCTGGTGCTGCAGCAGGAACTAGAAAATTAACTATGATTATAATTGGATTATTATTATTATTTTTATTTAGAGGATTATTTCAGTATGGACAAAAGTATTTGACGGCCTATGTTTCGCAAAATGCAATTAAAGATTTGCGGGCTGATTTATATGGGCATTTACAGAGCCTGTCTTTAGAATTTTATTCGCAGAATAAAACGGGAGAAATTATGTCTCGTGCAACTAATGATGTTGGAATTATTCAAGGGGCAATTGTTTCTGGTGCTATAGGTGTATTTAGTAAAGCTGTGGTATTAGCTTTAGGAATAGGGAAGTTGTTTTATGACAATTGGCTTTTAGCTTTAATTGCTTTTATAATCTTTCCTGTAATTGGATTTGTAGTAGACAAATTCAACCGTAAAATTCGTAAAGTAAGTAAGAAAGCCCAAATAAAGGTTGCTAATGTATCGGACATTTTACAGGAGACTATTAGTGGCATTAGAGTTGTGAAATCTTTTGGTCGGGAAGATTATGAATATGAGCGGTTCCAAGAACAAAATAAAGCTAATTTTAGGGCTAACCTAAAAAATTCACAGTTAAATGCTACGCTAACTCCGGTAACAGAATTTTTAGCAGCACTATCTTTTCTAATAGTGTTGTGGTATGGTGGCTTAGATGTAATTAAAGGGAATATGTCTACAGGTGAATTAACAGGATTTTTCACGCTGCTATTATACATTACGAATCCCTTAAAATCTTTAACAAAATTATCAGGGACTATCCAACGAGCTATTTCAGCAGCAGAAAGAATTTTTGAAATTATCGATATTCAGCCTTCAATTCAAGATGAAAAAGGGGCCAAGGAATTAGAAGAGGTGGAAGGAAATATTGAATTAGAAAATGTGAGCTTTAGTTATGATGACGACGAGTTGGCCCTAGATAATATTTCTTTAACTGTTGACGCAGGCCAGATGATTGCTTTAGTAGGACATAGTGGGGCAGGGAAATCTACTTTAGTTAATTTAATTCCCCGTTTTTATGATGCCAACCAAGGCAATATTTATTTAGATGGAGCTAATATTAAAGAATATAAAGTTGATTCTTTACGTGATAAAATGGGTATAGTGCCCCAAGAGACTATCTTGTTCAGTGGGACACTAGAAGATAATATTTTATATGGTGATTTAGATGCAGCAAGAGAAGAAGTAATCGATGCTGCTAAGGCTGCTAATGCTCATGAATTTATTAAAGACTTTCCTGAAGGTTACGATACTGAGATTGGTGAGCGGGGAGCTGGTTTATCCGGCGGTCAAAAGCAGAGAATTGCTATTGCTAGAGCTATTTTAAAAGATCCAGAGATTTTAATCTTAGATGAGGCAACATCTTCTTTAGATACCGAATCTGAATCTTTAGTACAAGAGGCTTTAGAGCGATTAATGAGTAATCGAACTACTTTTGTAATTGCTCATCGGTTATCAACAGTTATTAATGCAGATAGAATTGTTGTTTTAGAAGATGGTCAAATTGTGGAACAAGGGACTCATGATCAGTTATTAGATAAAAGTGGTGTTTATAGCGGATTATATCAAGCACAGCTGAAAAGCAGTAACTAGTAATCAGTAACCAGTGATCAGTGAAGAGTGACAAGTGAACAGTGAAGAGTAAAGAGTGAAGAGTAAAGAGCATAAAGCAGGAAAAGCAGAAAAGGCAGTGACAAGTAATCAGTAACCAGTAAAGAGATAATTAAAGAAATTGATAATTGATAATGGACAATGGAGAATTAAAACAATAAAACAATAAAGCAATAAAGCAATAAAGCAATAAAGCAATAAAACAGTAAAGAGTAAACAGTAAAGAGTAAAGAGTAAAGAGTAAACAGTAAAGAGTCAACTATCTAACAATTTTAATTTAGAAAAATAATAAATTAAACAGTATATTCAAATTAATGTAATATTAATACATTTAAAACTCATAATTATCCTAAGTTAATTAATGCTTTTAAATTTAGAATATATAGAATCAGTTTTAAGCAGCAATCCAATCAACTTTGCTTAGATGATAATCTAAGTCATAAAGAGTTTCATTTTTTAACAAGCTGTATAAGACTTTCAGTAGTTTAT
>JBNJFD010000246.1:0-2753 GCA_051746525.1 Bacillota bacterium
AAAGATAGGCTTGTAGAGGAAAGACCATTTTTAAAAGAAGTTATTGCTGAATATGATGCAGAAACACTTCAAATTTTTAGAATTTGTAGTGGGGAAGCTCATTTTTGGACAATGGCTGATAATTTAAGAGAGGACCAAATTGAAAAAATTAAATTCTAAGCGTGCAAGTTTAAAAGATTAATTCCCGGTGTAATAGCCGGGTTTTTTGTTTGCATAATATGACTTTTTGATAGATTTATTATTCTAGCCTGAATAAAACTGTTTGTGATTATTAGAGTCCAACTTGAATATTTAAGTTGCTGAGAGTTGATGTTAAAGATATAATAAAAACAGGATATTAGATAAAGTAAAAGAATTATTTAATAAAACGGATAATAAATAATATATTATTGTGTTACGAGAGAAAATGATTTATTAGGAGGTTGGATATATGAGCGATAAAAATATTTCTTGGTTGTATGAAGAATTACCTGAATTAAGAGAGCAAAACATTATTTCGCAAGAGACGGCTCAAGAAATAAGAAGTTATTATGGTCCTCTTGAAGAAAAGGATAAACAGCAGAATTTAGTTCTGATTTTCAGTATTTTAGGGGCGGTGCTGATTGGGAGTGGAATTGTTTTATTGTTGGCCCATAATTGGTCTCAGTTAACCTGAGTAATTAGAACAGGAATTATTTTCACAGGGTTAATAGGTACTCAAGGCTTAGTAGTTTGGGTGTTATACAATAAACCAGATTCTATTCCATGGCGGGAAGGGAGTGCTACTTTTTTAACTTTCATAGTAGGGGCAGCGATTGCTTTGATAGGCCAAACTTATCATTTGCCCTCTGATTTAAGTAGCTTTTTATTAACTTGGATGTTATTAAGTATTCCGTTAGTTTATATAGTAGATACTACTATACCAGGATTAGTTTATTTAGCTGGTATTGGTTGGTGGAGTTTTATTGCTGAAGGGCAAATTGAGTTATTATTTTGGTTATTGGTGGGATTAATAGTTCCTTATTATATTAAGGAAATGAACTCTAACAAAGATTCACGTAAAGTCACTGTCCTATCTTGGGCGCTCAGTTTTACAATTTTGCTAGGTATTGGTTCTACTTTAGAATTAACTCCATATTCTTCATTGTTATGGCGCTTGATTTATCTCAACTATTTTAGTATATTGTTTTTAGTAGGGCGACAATTAAACTTGAAAACAAAGGTTTTAGAGGGATTAGGATTAATAGGTAGTTTTGTTGTAATTTATGAATTAGGATCTTTTACTAAAATTAATTTATGGAGATTAAATGATTTAGCGAAGGGAAGTACAGCCTATTATATAATAGTTGCTTTATTATTAGGTAGTAATATTTATTTGTTGTGGAGCAATTATGTGAAGCGTAATAAAAAAGATTTATTGTTAGGGATAGCTCCTTTTTTATTGTTAATTAGTCTCTTATTTGCAAAGATATATTCTTTAAATTTATTCATTTATAATGCATATTTATTGTTGATTTCCTTAGTAGTTTTGCTCTACGGTTTAGAAAAAAAGATGATGAAATTAGCTAATTTAGGGATTTTAATGATAGCAATTCAAATTGTAGGTCGTTTTTTCTTTTTGGATATTAGTTTTGTCTGGCGGGGATTGGTTTTTGTAGCAGTAGGAATAGCATTTTTAATTAGCAATTTATTTATGAGCCGTCATTTGAAGGGGGAGAGTAGTGATGAATAAAAAAGTAACAATTAGTTTATTTATTGTGTTAGCTGTAATCCAACTCGTGGTTCCTGCAGTAATGATTGCTAAACGAGAGTTAACTCTAAAAAATGGGCAAGTGTTCAAATTTGCTACTACTCCTATTGACCCTTATGATGCTTTTCGGGGACGCTATGTGCGATTGAATTTTACTGAATCTGAAGTGCCGTTGCCGAGTGACTTAGATATTGAGCGGAGACAATGGATTTATGCCCAGTTGAAAAAAGATGAAAATGGTTTTGCTGAAATTGATAACTTAACTAAAACTCCACCAAAGCAAAAGCCTTACATCAAGGTTAAGGTGCTATATATTAATAGAAGAGAAGATAAAGTGATGCTTGATTTGCCTTTTGACCGTTATTATTTAGAAGAAGAAGTTGCTAAAGTTGCGGAGGAATATTATCAGCAGTTAACTCGCAAACAGCAACTAGCTAGTTATGCAACAGTTAGGGTTAATGATGGTTTTGCAGTTTTAGAAGAATTGTATTTAGATGGGCAGCCAATTCTTGAATATTTGAAAAATAAAATGTAGCTTTGGGGATTAAGATAAAATAATTTCTTCGCTCAGAAATCTAGTTTGATTCGTCTAAACTTGTATAGTCATCTGCAATTTAGTTTAATTAAATCAGAAATTAAACTAAATTGCAGATGACTATACTTCATTAAGACTCATTGAACAAACTAGATTTAAAGTGCTGTGAAACAATTTTATCTTAATCCAAGGCAGTCTTATTTTAAATGTGGGAGCAAGGACTGTACCATTACGAGGTTGCTTATTTTTTTGATTTTGCATTTCGGTTTTGACTTTGCTTTCAACTGTAAACTGTACACTGTCAATTGTACACTATAAAATAAGTGAGGGATAATAATGCAAGAATTAGAGTATTTAAAGCAATTAGATAAATTTGGGATGAAGCCGGGCTTAGAAAGAATGGACTTATTATTAGACCATTTAGATAATCCAGAAGAAGATTTAGATATTATTCATATTGCAGGAACTAATGGCAAAGGTTCTACTTCT
>JBNJFD010000247.1:0-2720 GCA_051746525.1 Bacillota bacterium
GATCATGAAGGTTCAACAAGAACCACAGGGTCATTTACTTTAGTACCTGGTTCTGCCCAGACTGCAACAGCTTTAGCAACAGGAGAAAAAACTGATAGAGATACTATAGCTCTGGATCTTAATGATAAGCCTCTTAAAACTTTATTAATGGCTGCTAAAGATAAGGACATGGCTACAGGTTTAATCTCAACTGCTAGAATAACTCATGCTACACCTGCTTCGTTTGGATCTAATGTACCTGATAGAGGAATGGAAAATGAGATAGCAGCACATTACTTAGAAAATGAAATTGATTATCTTGCTGGTGGTGGAGCAAGACATTTCCTACCGGGTAGTAATGAAAACTCTAAGCGTGAAGATGACAGAAATTTATTTGAAGAATTTGCGAATAAAGGTTATCAAGTATTTGAATCCAGTCAGCAAACTGCAGCATTCAGAGATTATGAACCTCAGTCTGGAGATCAGGTTATTTATACACCAACTATGAGTCATGTTTCTTATGAAATTGATAGAGATGATAAATTAGTACCAAGTATTGCAGAAATGACAGAAAAGGGTGTAGAATTATTAAGCCAGGATAATGACGGGTTCTTTATGATGATTGAAGGTGGGCGTATTGACCATGCAGCTCACGATAATGATGTAGCTACAACCATCCATGATACTTTAGCTTTTGATGACGCTGTTAAAACAGCATATAAGTTTTATTTAGAACATCCAAATGAAACTTTAATAATTGTTGCTGGTGACCACGAAACTGGTGGTCTTGGTTTAAACGCAAGTGAAGGTATGGAATATGATTACTTTATGGATCTAGCACCTATTCGCGAGGTAAAAGCTTCTATTGAGGAAGGTTTTGAGTATACTGGTGATAGAGAACAGGTATATGCTGACCTGAAAGAAGATTTTGGAATAGAAGAATTATCTGATAGAGAAAAGGAACTTTTAGAAAGTGCTATGGATCTTCAGGATGCAGAAGGTGCCGGAGCCGATGTTGATCAAGCTGGTGGATACTGGCCTCAGGCAACCTGGATCAGTCCTGTACAGTCAACTATAGCTCATATTACTTCTAGAAGATCTAGAATTGGTTGGACTTCTTCTGCTCACACCGGACAAATTATTCCTATTAGAACTCATGGTGTTGGTGCAGCTAGATATACTGATTCAATGGATAATACTGATGTAGCTAAAATTACTGCAGAACTATTAGAAGTAGAACTGAATTAGAACAAATAGTAAAGTTAAGCTTTAATCAATAGGTGGGGAGATTTCCCCACCTTTCTTTAAATTTCAGCGTGGAGGAATAAATATGAAGAGTAAAAAAATCAAGGCAATTATTCTAATAGTTATTATTACAGCATCACTTGCATTTTTATTTTATAATTTAAGTTTTCAAAACGACAGCAGAGAGCTTAGAGCTTTAGTAAAAAAGGTCGATGACAGTGAGATAAGCGGTTCTGGTGTTCAAAAATTTGGTCAACAGGTAGTCAGAGTTGAAATTAAAGAAGGTAAATATAAGGGGAGAGTTATTAATGCGTCCAACCATTTAGTTGGAAATTTGGGCTGGGATTATCGTTTTAACGAAGGTGATGAAATTTTAATTGCAATTTCAGAAACAGAAAATGGTGAGATTAGAGCTGCAATTGCTTTAGATATTTACAGACAGGGCTGGATTTTAATATTAATTGCACTTTTTATTATATTATTAATACTATACGCGCGTTATATAGGACTAAAAGCTCTATTTTCTTTTATTGGCAGTATATTTATTATATGGAAAATATTAATTCCTGGATTATTAAAAGGTTTAGATCCATTAATTTTTACATCTTTTGTGCTTCTGATTTTATCTGCTTTAATATTATTTTCTATTGCAGGTTTCACTAAAAAGGGTTTTGCTTCCTTCTTTGGTACAAGTTCGAGTCTTTTAATCACTATTGCTTTAACAATCTTTTTTGGAAATAAGCTGTCACTGGATGGAATGTCCTCTCCTTATGTAGGAGAGATGATGGCTGCTGGTTATTTTGACTTAAATATAAGAGAAATATTCTATGCGGCAGTAGTTATTGGAGCCTCTGGAGCGGCAATGGATATTGCTATGGATATGGCTACAACTATTAAAGAATTAAAAGAACAGCGGCCTGATATGGAAATGAAAGATTTAATCAGATCTGGTTTTAATGTAGGCAGTGATGTAATTGGTACTATGACCACAACTCTGCTTTTGGCCTATGCTGGTGGATATCTAACATTAATGATGGCTTTTATGACAAGAACAGCAAGCCTAAGAAGGATTTTTAATTTAAGAATTATAGTTTCAGAAATATTAAGGACACTTGTTGGTAGTATAGGGCTGGTAATAGTAGCCCCAATCACTACAGTTTTTGCTGCCTGGCTTTACAGCAGAAAACCTAAATAAAAAAATATAAATTTATCTATTAACTAACTGCTTTTTAAAAAGCAGTTAGTTTTTTTAGCAGTAGATAAATATTAATTTTACAACCTTGTTCTAACTAATTCTTTAATCTGTTCATTATCTAACTGAACAGGGTTATTTTTATTACCAGCCTTCTGAGCTATTTTATCTAAGTCATCTTCGTTAACTCCATACTCGCCCAGACGAGAAATATTTAATTTAGCAGTCCAGTCTGCAAGTATATCGATTAACAAGTCACAGTAGCGGTCGATACTGTGGGGACTATTAATATCCAGACTGTTTT
>JBNJFD010000248.1:0-2719 GCA_051746525.1 Bacillota bacterium
AAAGCTAAACTATCTTATAGAACACAAAAGTTTATAAGACCTAGTGGTTCTACTAATATTAAAATAGAAGATAATTATATCAAATTGCCAAAACTATCTTGGGTTAAATTCTCTAAATCAAGAGAAGTCAAAGGAAAAATCAATAATATAACAGTCTCAAAATCTAGATCAGGTCGATATTATATATCTGTTAATGTCAAAGAGGTCATAAAGACCACTTTAAGCGATAGAGACAGTCAAATAGGTATTGACCTAGGCATTAAAGACTTTGTAATTACTTCAAATAGTGAAAAGGTAGAAAACCCTAGACACCTTTCTAAATATGAAGATAAACTTGCTAAACTGCAAAGAAGATTGTCTCGAAAGGAAGAAGGGTCTAATAACTGGCATAAGCTCAAACGCAAGATTGCTAAAGTGCATGAAAAAATCACAAATGTAAGAACTGATTTCCTTCATAAGTTAAGTACTCGGTTAGTTAAGGAGAACCAACTTATCGCAATCGAGGATCTAAATATTAAAGGGATGATCCAAAATAGCAAACTTGCCAAGCATATTGCCGATGTTTCTTGGGGTAAATTTGTTCAGATGCTAGAATATAAAGGTGAATGGTATAACTGCATCATCCAAAAGGTAGATAGATTCTTTGCTAGTTCGCAAACTTGTAGCGAATGTGGAACCAAAAATCCAGATGTAAAAGATCTATCTATAAGAAAATGGACTTGCGAATGTGATGCAGAACATGACCGAGACTTTAATGCAAGTCTAAATATCCTTCAAGAAGCCAAAGAGCAATTGGCAGCAAGTTGATTTCTATAGGGTAGGGCTTACCCGAATACACGCTTTCGGAGAGAGCATAAGACCTATGCAGAATTGATTTTTACATCAATTTTAAATAGGCAATTCTCGTAGAACAAAGAATCCTCGTGGGCTTGCCCCGAGGAGCGTCAAAATATCAATAAAAGTTAAAGAAAAAACATTTACTATTAATTAAATTTTAAGTTTAAAGGAGAAAAAATATATGCTGCGTACAAGTAAAATATTAATCAAAGATCAAGATTTTAAAGAATTTGCAATTGAGAAGGTATATCTAACAAGGCACTTTGAAAATATGCTGCTTATTTTACTAGAACAAGACTATAAACAAGAGATTGGTGATAGAAAGTTGATCTCTAATCCCTATGTAATGAGAGCAGTAATTAGAGATACCAAAGGTGGTAAATATGCTGAAAAAGTAGCCTATATGAAAGAAAAATATAAAGATCATGATCTGATGCAGGATTTAATTGAAGTTGGGAAAAAACTAAAAAAAGATAATCTTGTGATGACTATCAGAAAAGTAAGAGGTAATTTTAAATCTTTTTATACCAAAAATAAAAGTGGTGATAAAAAAGCAAAACCACCCAAACCTAAAAGTTTATCTTCACTAAATCACTATACTCTTTTAATTGATAATGATAAAGGTCTAGGGCTTTCTTATTTAAAGAAAGGTAAAGACAAATTAGGTATTACTCTAGATCATGATAAAGGCAGGCAATATATAAGAGTTAATCAGCAAAAGCTAAAACAATTAGTGGATGGTGACCTAGATAATATCCAAGCTATTAATCTACAATTTTCTAATGGTGAATTGTACCTATTAGTTACTTATCACCATAATAAAAAGGTGCAAAATAACAAGCCGCATAAGATTGCAGGTCTAGATATAGGAGTTAATAATCTAGCAGCAGTTTATATAGAGGATAAAGATAGCCCTAGTCTGATAGTAGATGGTAAGAAGTTTAAGAACTATAATAGTCAATTCAATCGGCACATAGCTAAATTATCTAACGCTATTGATACTCTAGAATCTAAATCGAGACAGAAATATTTAAAAAAATATAAAAATTATCTCTTCGAAAAAAGAAATAGGTTTTTCTATGATCAATTTCATAAAACCAGTAAAAGAATGTTAGAATATCTCGACAAGCATAATGTAACTGAGCTGGTTATATCATATACTCTCAATGATATGAAAAATAATGGTAATTGCAATATGCAGAAAAAAACAAAGCAAAATTTTATCCAAATTCCATTCATTAAATTATTAGAATATTTAGAGTATAAAGCACAAGATTTTGGAATTAAAGTGACAGTTGTTGATGAAGGATGCACCTCAAAATCTAATTCTTTTACTAAAGAAGTTTATAAAGCTAAATCGTTACAGAAAAAGATTAACGATTTAAAAAATCAACAAGATAAGACTGAATCTGATATTGAGTATCAAGAATATCAGCGTTTAATTGATGCTTACAAGAAATTGTTGGGGAACTACAATTATTCAGGTAAGCGAGTTAAGCGCGGACTTTATGTTGATGATAGCAATGATTTAACAATAAACTCTGATATTAATGGAGCTAGAAATATTTTAAAATTAAGTCCTAACTATCAAGAGCAGAAATGTACTAATCTTCGGAAACTCTGTAACCCAATTAAAGTAAATAGTGATTACGAGTTTGCCAAACTGCTCAAAGATAGTTGGAACTATGAAATCAAGAAGAAAGTAGTCTAAAAAGCACACCCGAATCTTTTTTTAAGATAGGGTTCGTGGATAAGAACACCGTAACTTTGGTGTTAACGCTGTAATCTACTCATTTGCTAATTTTGATTATATTTGAGCAGATATAAATCAGCGGATTTTAATGTTCAATAATTTAGTACGGAAGCGTAAATAAGCATTGTT
>JBNJFD010000249.1:0-2717 GCA_051746525.1 Bacillota bacterium
CGTAATGATTTCATTATAAAAATAATTGTAATAAATAATACTATAACTAATATTGTTGTTAAAGCATTTCCAATACCTAAATCCCAATATCTAAAAGTTTGTTGATAAATATAATATACAAAAACATTTGTAGAATTTGCAGGTCCACCCTGAGTCATGATATGAACTATATCAAAAACTCTAAACGACTCAATAATATTTACTATTATTACAAAAACTAATGTTGGAGTAATTAATGGTAATGTAATGTAGAGATGCTTTTGTAACCAACTTGCACCGTTAATTTTAGCTGATTCATATAAAGAAATATTGATATTTTGTAAACCTGCTAAAAATAATATAACAAAATAACCTAAATTTTTCCAAATCATAACCATCATTAAGGAAGGTAATGCAGTATCACTGCTGTTAATCCATGCTTTACCTGAGATTCCTAATGATCTTAAAACTTTATTTAAAATCCCTATATCTGGATTATAAATAAAAACCCATAACATAGCCGCAGCGGCCATAGGGACTAGAGTAGGTGTAAAAATTGATGCTTCGTAAAATTCTCTAAACCGGCTTCTTTCATTTATTAAAATTGCTATAAAAAGAGATAATACTATTATTACTGGGATAGTTCCAGCTAAATAAAACAAATTATTTAGAATTATTTTTTTAAATAGAGAGTCTTCAAATAAATATCTAAAATTTTGAAAGCCAACAAATTCAGGCTCAGTCATCCAGAGATTATTTTCATAAAAACTTAAATAGAAACTTCTAAAGATAGGGTAATAAGTAAAAGTAATTAAAAATATTCCTGAAGGAATAAGAAAAAGATAAGGAATCAATTTATTCTTATAAGATATTAGTTTCTTTTGCTGGTTATTGTTTGTTTTTTGCTCCATAGCTAAATATCACCTCATAATTTTATTATCCCTCCTCATCTGAGGAGGGATAATATTAATAATTTAATTTCTATCAAGTATTCGTTGAATGGAATTTTGAGCATTATTCATAGCTTCTTCTGGTCCAACGTCCCCTTCCATAAGTTCATCCAAAATGTCTGTTAAGGTCTGTCTGATTTGTTGATATCCAACAGCACTCATTTTTGGATAAGCATATTCTAGTTGATCTCTAGCTACTGCTCTTGCAGGTTGATTTTTGACATGATCAGCTAGAAGTGGAACATCATAAGCATCTTTTCTAACTGCAACATATCCAGATTCAACACTCCAGTGAGCTGCATTTTCAGGATTTGTCATGAATTTTATGAATTCCCAGGCTGCCTCTTGGTTTTTTTCTGGAATTTCTTTAAATATGTGAAAATCTCCTCCACCTACAGCTGCTCCAAAGCTTTCTTTTTTAGGCATAAAAGCTACTCCAACTTCAAAATTTGATGTATTTAAGATTGGTGGTAAGGCTCCAGTTGAGTTATATAACATAGAAGCCGCTTCTCCTGCAAAATCAGTTGGGCTTCCGGCCCAGGTTCTCACTTCTTGTGGCATTACTTCATATTCATGAGCCAAATCATACCAGAATTGAGCTGCTTCAACCACTTTTGGATCAGTAAAATAAGCTTCAGTACCTTCTCGATTAATTAATTGAGCATCATTTTGATAAGCAAAGGCTTCAAAAATCCAATCATTCCAGCCCCCTGGAATTATTACTCCCCAGCGATTTTCTTCTTTATTAGTTAGAATTTGAGCATATTTTACAAGTTCATCCCAGGTTTCTGGGGCACGATCAGGATCTAAACCTTCTGCTCTTAATTCATCAGCTTTTTCTGCAAAATGATCTTTATTGTAATATAAAACAGGAGTACTTCTCTGAAATGGCATTGTCCACTGTTCTCCATACAATTTTCCATTTGCTAAAAACGCCTCATAATATGGTTCTAAAAAGTCTTCTCCTTCTTGTTCAATAAATTTTGTTAAGGGAATTGTAGCTTCCATTTGTAGTAAGCTGTGAGCTTCAGAAATTTCTACAACTGCAATATCTGGAGGATTATCTCCCATAACACCGGTTTGTACTCTCTGCATAGTATCATCATAATTACCTGAATATACTGGTTGAACTGTTATATTGTCATGTGAGTCATTAAATTCACTTACCATTTGATCAACAACACTAGCTAATGGACCTGCAACTCCAACTGGATAATAAAAATTAAGTAGTACTTCATCTTCCTGTGCTAATACAGAATTAGATAGAACCAGGGTTAAAATAAATAAAACTATGGTACTAAAAATTAATACTTTTTTCATAACATACTTCCCCCTTTTATTATTTGAAATTAATTAAAGCCATTTTAAAAAATATATATTATATAATAAAAAAATTGTGAAAGAGAAATAAAATTAAATTTCCAAAAAAGTATAAAAATATAGTAATATGAGAGTATATTTTGAGCATAGAAGTGATAACTTGGAGAGTAGATTTAAGGTGTAGATTTCTCAAAAAATAATTTAAAATAAATAATTTTCTGAATTTTATTATAAATAAATTATACCAAGTAGGTATAATATTGTCAAGATTATATTGACTGATTTGATCTTTGGATCTGGGGAATATATTATATTAATTCTGGACTCAATCTTATCCTATCAAAAAATTAAAGGAAGTTTTGAAATTTCAGCTTGACAAAAGCTCCAAAATATCATATACTATCACCTGTGTTAAGTAAATTAACTTTACAGGTGATTTTATTGCTAAAGAAAACAATTAAAATAACA
>JBNJFD010000250.1:0-2674 GCA_051746525.1 Bacillota bacterium
CATAAAATGTTAATTGTAGCTTCGAGAATGGATGGAAGTACAGAGAGAATTATAAATTATCTTTCTGATGAATATGGTGTAGGGATAAATGTTGTTACTTTCCAATATTTTAAAGATGAAAATAATAAAGAGTTTATTGGCAGAGTATTTTTAATTGAACCTGACCAGGTGGATTATAATGTGAAAACCAAATCTGGAAGCAAAAGAAGAAGCCCATTGACATATGAAGAATTAAAAAGTTTAGCAGAAGAAAATGATGTTATTGATATTTATGAAGAGCTTGTAAATGAACTCAATTTATTGTTTGATAGAAAAGGAACTACTTTAAGCTCTGTAACATTTATCGGTAAACAGGAAGATGGCAACAAAACTATGGTTGGATTGTATCCTAAAAAAAGCAGCCAGGAAGATGGACTATTTTTTAAATTATATATAAAAAGAATAGCAAATTATTTTGATATAAAAGTTGAAGATGTATTAGATAGTTTACCATCCAGATTTACTAAAGATAAAGTTGTAGAGGCGTGGTCAAGTGGACCATTAAAGGTTTCAGGATTTTTTAAAACCGAAGAAGAAGTAAATAATTTTATCGAATTTATAAAGAATTTAAAACATTAAAGATTTTAGGGGGGCGAAATGACAAATAAAAGTTTGGCTAAAAAAACTCAAATCTGGATTGATCAGTTAAAATCTTATCAAAAAAAAGCACCAGCTCTTTTTGAAGAGGATGTTAAAAAATCAGATTCAAAATTTAAAATAGAGCACTACTTTGATATTTTAGATAAAATTAAACTAGAAAAAGGATGTTTGGTTGATTATCTTTATATAAAGGAGAAGATGGGTGGTCAATCAATTATTATTGCTTACCCTGAGCTTAAAAAATCTGAATACAAAAAAATAATTACTAAAATAAATAACAATGATATAGCCATCTCTAATCAAAACAGTAGCTCAGAAAATATTATCAATACTTTCTTATATTTTGATGATGTAGAAAATTATCTAATGCATCTTAGACTGGATGCAAGTGAAGAATCATATCTTCAATTTGTTATTTTAGCTGAACTGGGTTCTCAGTTTTCTCTTTTCTGGCATGCTGCCTATAATGATAAAGAATTTATTTGTACTCCAGAAAAAGCTGAAAAAATTATAGATAGGATAGAGAGTCAAGATAAGAATATTAATCCTATTGAAAATAATAAATTTAGTCAGCAAACTATAAAAAAAGTAAAAGAAATAAATTTTGAGCCTGAAATAGATATATCTGATGATAAGGCAGTAGTTAGATTAGTTTTTTTCAGTAAGTGGGGAGGATTTATTGAAGCTAAATATAGTATTAAAAAGACATTTCCACATAAGATTATCAAAAGAGAAACTAATATTTTAGTTAAATACAATTGTGGCTATGTATATTGATTTTAATAAGAATAATTTTCAAGTATTCAAATTTAACTCATATTGAAGCTGAAACTCTGATATAATAGTGAAAATTACTGACTTTTAGATTAATAAATTAACGAAAGGAGCCAAGAAATGAGTTTTGACAAAAAAGCAGCAGTTGAATATGACAGCTGGTATCAGACAAAGTTGGGAACTTTTGTTGACCGGGTTGAAACTAGAGCAGCCTTTGATCTCTTTCAACCACAGGCGGGAGAAAAAGTTCTTGATATAGGTTGTGGAACTGGTAACTTTAGTATTAAATTGGCCGAAAAGGGCTGTCAGGTAACTGGAATAGATATTTCTGAACCTATGTTAGAAAAAGCAGCTGAAAAAGCAATGCAGAAGATGAAGCGGGTAGTTAAACCAGGTGGGAAAATATTGTTAGGAACAATCAGAAAAGAATCTAACTGGGGTAGACTCTATCAAAAACAAGTATTATTTACGGCAGAGCAGAAGAAATATATTCCCTGTTTGCAGAAATAACTTTAAAAATGGATGAAGATCAGAGCGAATTTTCAATGTCGATTAATATTTCAAATAGCTGTGGCTATGAGATTTAAGATCCTGAATCAGGCTGAATGTTTAATGAAAAACAGAGAGCCTGATCATATATATAAAAATATCAATCCTGGAGATAAAAAAAGAACGCTATCCTAGTTTAGACAGCTCTTTTTAATGTACCGTGAAAGCTTTCAATATGAGCATTTTCTTCTGGTATATTCACCACTTTTCTTTCATGAGATATATTAAGTTCTCTAATCCTGGTCTGAAACTCTTGGCTTCTAAATTGGTACCTTTATCAGTTCTTAGTATCAGATTTTCTTTATAGTTCAGATAATCAGTTACCATTCTGTAGCCTAGATGAGGCGATTCATCACAGTAATCTTTGACCTTTTGAACAACATCTTCCTTTCAGAGGTAGATAGAGCTGCGACTGACATCATATTCATCAACCAGATCAGATATTTTTTCGCCTTTGATAACTCGAAGATAATTTCCATCTCTTATATGACAATTTATTGTATTTACTTTTCGTGTTTAATAAGCTACAATGTATTCAATAAGCAAAATCTTAAGAGCTAAAAATATAGTAACAATAACTATTTAAAAAGGAGGCTTTGGCTTTGGAAACAAAAGTTTTTTTAAGAGAAGAAAAAAAATATCAGAAGGTTAAAATTACAGATTCTGATAAACCAGAAATAAGTAGTGAAATCTTAAGTAAATGGCAGAATAT
>JBNJFD010000251.1:0-2672 GCA_051746525.1 Bacillota bacterium
AAGTAGGGAAACTCTAATTTATTGTTGACATATGTTCATAACAGAGGTATAATATAATTGTAATGAACAAATGACCAAAATGATTAAAAGGAGCTGATTGTTATGCCTCGTAGAGATGGAACAGGTCCAGAAGGATTAGGTGCTGAAACGGGAAGAGGACTTGGCCCGTGTGGTAGTAATAGTGACGAAATAGTTAATAATAGCAGAGCATTAGGCCGCAGACAAGGACGTGGTCTGAGACAAAGACGAAACATGAAACCTGGTCGAGGACGTAATAGAAAATAAATAAAATATCACGATAGGAGGGATTTATGATGCCAAGAGGAGATGGAACAGGTCCAGACGGCTTAGGTGCTCAAACTGGTCGTGCTGCTGGTTATTGTGCAGGTTTTGATGCTCCAGGATATGCCAATAATGTTCCCTGCCGCGGCGGCGGTAGAGGTGCAGGTCGAGGTTTTGGTAGAGGATTAGCACAAGGTAGAGGTTTTAGAAATCGAAGATTTAATAATCCTCAACCGCGGGTTAATAATCAACAAAATACAGAAAATGAAGTAAGTTATTTAGAACGGGAAAAATCTGCTTTAGAAGATGAATTAAATGCAGTAAAAAATCGAATTGAAGAGTTAGAACAAAATAATGAATAGCAGTAATAGTTGAATTAATCCTACTGAATTTTCAGTAGGATTAATTCATGTTCTTTATTACAGGAAGAAATCATCCACCCTTTTCTTTAAAAAGCTGATATGTTATAATGAACAAGTAGCTTTTTAAGTGCTGATATTGATATGTTTATAATATAAGTTTATAATAAAGGTGGTTAATAATAAATATTGAGGTGGTAAAATGATAATTCGTAAGTCAAAAGAAGAAATTGAAAAAATGAAAAAAGCAGGAAAGATAGTAGCAGAAACGCATCAACTTTTAAAAGAAAATATTAAGGTAGGCGTTAGTACTAAGGAGTTAGACCAATTAGCAGAGGAATATATTCGAAACCAAGGAGCAGAGCCGATTTTTAAAGGCTATCATGGTTTTCCAGCTTCTATTTGTGCTTCAGTAAATGAAGTTATTGTCCATGGGATTCCTGATGAATATCAATTGCAAGAGGGAGATATTATTAGTATTGATATTGGGGCTAGAATAGATGGCTATTGTGGTGATGCTGCTAGGACTTGGGGTGTAGGAGAAATTAGTCAAGAGGCTGCGGAGTTAATGACTGTTACTAAGCAGTCTTTAACAGAATGTATTAAAAAAGCTAAAATCGGTAATCGACTATCTGACATTTCTCATGCAGTTCAAAGTTGTGTTGAACCTAAAGGATATTCTGTAGTCCGTAATTACAGTGGTCATGGGATTGGACGAAAGATGCACGAAGCACCACAGATTCCTAACTACGGCAAAGCGAATCGCGGACCAAGGTTAAAAGAAGGTATGGTATTGGCTATTGAACCAATGATTAATCTGGGGACTCACAAAAATAAAACTTTAGATGATGGTTGGACTGTAGTAACTAAAGACCGAAAGTTATCAGCACACTTTGAACATACAGTAGCAGTGACTGCATCTGGTCCTGAAATTTTAACTGAAGTATAGATTACTAATAGGCGGGTGAAAGTTATGCGATTAGAATATGAATGTTTACCTTGTATTTTTCGTCAGACACTAGAAGCAGGGAGAAAAGTAACTACTGATGATGATTTAATTAAAGAGATTATAGATCAATATGCTGCTTTAATCCGTGAGATTAATACGGAGGAAATAACAGGTCCTACTTTAGTGGCTAAAAGTCAGCAGATTGTAAAGGATACCGTTGGTGTGAGTGATCCGTATCTGGAATTTAAAAAGAAACATATGCAGTTGGCCCAGGATTTATATCCTAAAGTTGAAACTATAGTAACTGATGCTGCAGATTCGTTATTTGCAGCTTTGATTATGTCTGCTATGGGAAATGCTATTGATGCTGGGATTAGTTTGGATATAGATGTAGCAGCTAGTATTAAATCTGCTGTAGATAATGGTTTTGTAGTGAGTGATTTTAATTTTTTCGAGGAACAATTAGAACAGGCTGAGGAAGTATTAATTATTGGAGATAATTCAGGTGAGGCTGTATTTGACCAACTTTTGATTCAAGAACTAAAAAAGCAAGATGTAGAGGTGATTTATGCTTATCGCGATGAGCCGGTACTAAATGATGTGACAATTAATGAAGTACAGGAGATTGGAATAGATAAATTAGCGGATAGAGTATTATCTAGCGGCTGTCATACACCGGGGACGGTTTTAACAGATATTAGTGTTGAGTTTAAAGAAGTTTATCAAGCTGCAGATATTGTAATTAGTAAGGGACAGGGCAATTATGAAGCTCTATCAGAAGCTGAACGAGAGATATTCTTTTTATTAAAAGCTAAATGTGAAATAGTTGCTAATTTATTAGATGTTGCAGAAGGGGATTTGATTTTTAAGCTGATTTAGAAATAATTAGAGAATTTGATAGCAGTAATTAATATGGTATAATAAGAAAAAAGATTGGAGTTGATATAGATGGTACGTCCTACTAAGAAAAGACGAGTATCTAATATACCAGATGTTAAATTTTTTAAACCGGCGGGAGTTAGAAAATGCGATTTAGAAGAAGTAGTATTGAGTTTAGAAGAAGTGGAAGCAATTCGCTTAAA
>JBNJFD010000252.1:0-2663 GCA_051746525.1 Bacillota bacterium
TGGGCTGAAGATAAATGAATCTTATGTTGAAATCTATCAGTAATAATATTAATATCATTTTGATTAATATTTTCTTTATTTAAAACATTGTCTAACTTTTCTTGGGCTGTAGCTAAAAACCAATACTTTCCTTGACCATTATCAGATAAATGTTGAGCTGCACCTCGCAATTCAGCAATATCTACATGATCTTTCTCCAATGCTTCACTTACCTCATCTACAATAAACATCACTCGATCATAATTATTACCCATTTCTAAAAAGGCATCTAATTCATTAACTAATGTATCAGCATCTAAAGCCTTTATCTGATCATGCATTTCAGCCATAATATTCTTTACTTCATCCTCATCAGCTTCAGCTACTTCTGTCCAAGCTTTTCGAATCACCTGCGGAGCTTTAAAGGTATTAGATCTCTGTTCAGACCAATCCCCACCACATAATTCATCTGCTTTATTTAAAAAATCATCATATTCATCTGTCTTCATTATCTGATATTCTATGTAGCCATATACATCTTTACTTAACCCCAATGACCCCAGAAAATTCAATAATAGCTGGGTAAACAAACTGTTTATTTTACTTTCTCCTGATAGATCAAATGTTACTACTTTAGTCTTATAATTATTCAAACTTTCAATTTCATTTTCTAATAAATATCTATCATCTAATCCTTTTAATCTTGACTTAAATAATTCACGAGCTGGTACACCCTGTAGTTCCTGGTTTTCCAACAAGTAGCCTAAAATTTTAGCTAAATAAGATTTACCCGAACCGTAAAAACCAGATAACCAAATACCTGTTTCTTTCTTTCTATTTTTATAATCAGAAATAAACTTTTGAATATAATCTGCAATCTTATCTGTAACAATATAATTCTTTATCTCTTCAGTTGCTATCTTTTCATCATAACTGCCAACCTTAATTACTGCTTCAATTTCTTGTTCTAAATTAATAGCTAATAAATCTTTAATCTGCATTATTAATGTCCTCCTTGTTTGATTTATATCAATTGGCCTCGATAATCACTTGCTTTTTTTACTCCTAAAAAATGAATTATTTCTTCATCATTAATATCTTTCTTCACTTCAGCTGGATAGAGAATGATCAAAGGATTATGATAATTATTTATAAAATCCATTTTTTCTAATAAAAATTTGTTTTCTATATGCGTTCCATACAAAATCCCCGTGCGAATTAAAACTGGAATCTTTTCTTTTTCAATAGCAGTTTTTAATTCTTGCTTTATTAAATCAAATAAATCAATCACTGCTGAATCTTCATTATTAAATAATGATTCTGGAGTAGAGCGATAATTTCTAAATGCTTCTTTTAATACATTTATTCCATGTTCATCTACAAATTCTACAAATAAATCAGCTAAATTAATTATGTATTCTTCTTCATAATCAGTCTTAACTCTATTTAAATATTTACCTTCTTCTTTAGGAGGATATACTAAAATTAAGGCATTAGCTCCATTAGCACTAATCCATTTCCCCCTATTCTCTTTAAGTGAAAGTCGTAATTCATTAAACTTACTCTCAATACTTTTGTTTAAAGAACTCATCTATTATCTCACCACCAGAATAATTTAGTTGAAATTCAGCGTTCCCAGAACCAGATAACGAAAATTCATAAAAATTTTTAACTGCTCCCTCTTTTAATAAAGAGATCTTATCTTGTTTATTTAGCATTAAAGATCTAAATAAATCTGAATTATATATTTCATCATCCGTTTTTCCTTCTGCTTTTAATAAATAAACTATATAAGTAACTACTTCAACCGTTGGGTAAGGAAAAGAAAACAGACTCTTAACCCTAGTCTCTTTTTCAAAATAACCTAATCTCTTCATAAACTTAATAAATTTATAGCTAATAGTTTTTATAGTAGAATCACTCCACTCCTCAATTTTACTACCCTCACTAAATTCTGTTAAGAAGTCATATAACTCACTGCTAGTAACTAATCTTCTATCTTCTTTGTATTTTGGATAAATAAATCCATTAATAATATCGAAAAAAAGGTCATTATTTCTACAAGTTTCTATGTAAATAGCTGCTTTTTTTAATGAAGTAACTGATTTTTGATTACTAATTGCCTTTAAGAACAGTTCAAAATCTTTTCCTTCATTATTTAAATACAGCTTTTTTAATAAAGAAAAAAATCGCTTTCGACTACTCGATAATTGAAATCCAAACACATTACCATCAATGAATTCTTTTTTCAAGCCCTCTAAATCACGATTTTCAGCATAAAATTTGATAGTTTCAAAAATAATATTAATATCAGGTAAACTGCCTAAAGGGTTGATAGCTGTATTATATTCTTTCATCTTTTTCTCCTTTCATATCTATAATTTAGATATTCTATCCTATTATTTATTTTATTAAAGCGAACTATTAATTTAATTTTCTCATATTAATATGTTATTTAATTATCATTAGCTATTTATACTATGTAATATAAACCCTCCTAGGTATTTATTAATTGTTCTATTCTACATTAAAATTTCTATATAAAGCACAAATTTCCTTTATAAGTTTAAAATTATTGCATTATTATCGCATTTATTTATACGGAGGGAGATATCTTTCACTTATTCGCTTTTTAAATCTTTCTTTTCAACTATTTGCTGGTCAATAACTTTCATTTCTTCTTC
>JBNJFD010000253.1:0-2640 GCA_051746525.1 Bacillota bacterium
TTTAGCTAAATCACAGAAAAGGTCTCAAAATAGAGTTTTAGATTTATTAACTAGAGAAAAACATCAGATTATTGATGAGGAGTTACAACTGATATTAGCCCCGCAGCAGAAGTTGATTTTACTCTAAAGGTTTAATTTTTTGAATTAAATTGATAAATAATGTATAATTAATATAATAATAAGTAGTTTAATTTAGTGAGGAATATACAATTGAGGAGTGAATTTATAGATGGTAGAGGTTGCTTTAATGACTTTAGGATGTGCTAAAAATCAAGTTGATTCTGAAATCATGTTAGGATTATTAGAAAAAACAGGGTTTCAAATCACCGATGAATATCAAGATGCTGAAGTAATAATTGTTAATACTTGTGGGTTTATATCTGATGCAAAAGAAGAGTCGATTGAAACTATTTTGCAATTAGCTCAATATAAAGAAAGTGGAGATTGTGAATTATTAGTTGTGACAGGATGTTTGGCCCAGGGATATAGTGAAGAGTTAGCTGCAGAAATGCCTGAAGTTGATGCTATGTTAGGAACAGGTAATTTTGATCAGATTATTAAAGTAGTTGAAGAAGGTTTAGCAGGAACTAAAAATATTAAAATAAGCAAACCAGATTTTGATTATAATAATTATATCCCAGAAACAATTATAGGTAATAAGAGTAGTGCTTATGTAAAAATTGCTGAAGGATGTAATAATTACTGCTCTTATTGTGTGATTCCTAAATTAAGAGGAAAACTAAAAAGTAGGTCTATTGATAGTATTATTGAAGAGGTAAAGAAGTTAGGAGAAAAAGGAATTAAAGAGATTAACATTATTGCTCAAGATATAACTCAATATGGGATTGATTGGGGTGGTGAGAGTAAATTAGTAGAATTGCTACAAGAATTAGTTTCAATATCAGGAATTAGATGGATTAGATTGCTCTATGCTTATCCGAGTCATATTAGTGATGAATTGATTGAATTGATTGCTAGAGAAGATAAGATTTGTAATTATCTAGATCTGCCAGTGCAGCATGCTGACCAGGAAATTAGAGCAAAAATGAATCGTAGCGGCAGTAAAGAAGAAATTTTAAAGGTGATTAATAAACTAAGAACTACGATATCTGATATTACTTTGAGGACTTCAATTATTGTGGGGTTCCCAGGAGAAACTGAAGAACATTTTAAAAATTTATTAGATTTTATTAAAGAAGCTGAATTTGATAATTTAGGAGCTTTTGTTTATTCTCAGGAAGAAGGGACTGCAGCAGCTCAGATGGATTGTCAAATCCCTCAAGATAGAAAAGAAGAAAGATATCAACGGGTGATGGATTTGCAGCAGGATATTTCTTATCAGCGCAATCAAAACTGGGTGGGAAAGAAAGTAGAAGTACTAATAGAAGAAGTGCAATCACAAGAACCAAGAATTATGATAGGCAGGAGTCAAAGAGAAGCTCCTGAAGAAATTGATGGAGTGATTTTTATTAAAGATACTTCTGCTGAAATAGGAGAAATAATTGATGTGGAGATTACTGAAGCACATGAATATGATTTAATAGGAGTGGAGGCCAAATGAAATTAAATTTGCCTAATCAGATTACCTTATTAAGAATTGCATTAATTCCTATTTTTATGTTTTTTCTGTTAGTGGATCCTATTGGTGGCGGCAGATATATAGCAGTAATAATTTTTATAATTGCATCTATCACTGATGCAATTGACGGTTATTTAGCTCGTAATCGAGAGTTAGTAACTAATTTTGGTAAATTTGCTGATCCAGTAGCAGATAAACTATTAATTTCTGCAGCTTTAGTAGCTTTAGTAGATCTACAGCAGATTTCTGCTTGGCCAGTAATGATCATTTTAGCTAGAGAATTTACCATTACGGGGTTAAGGGTTTTAGCAGCATCACAAGGGACTGTGATTTCAGCTAGTAATTTAGGTAAGTATAAAACTAATTCTCAAATTTTCGCTATTATATTTTTGATTTTAGATTTATCTTTAGCAGTTCCTGTAGGACAAATTTTATTATGGATTGCAGTAGTATTAACAGTTGTTTCTGGTGCAGATTATCTGATTAAATCGCGGGATGTGATAACAGATGAAGATTAAAAATAGTTGGATTAAGTTTTTAGCTACAGGGTTTAACAGCGGATTAAGCCCTGTAGCTCCAGGTACTGCAGGATCATTAGTAGCAGTAGTTTTGGTATGGTTGTTGGCTAAGCTTAATTTAATCCAGCAAGTTGATTTTCCAATATTATTTTTAGTAGTTTTAGCATCAATTATTATTGCGCAGTTAGCCCAAGAAAGAATTTATGAACAAAAGGATGCTTCTGAAATTGTGATTGATGAAATAGCAGGTTATTTTATGGCGATGTATGCACTTCCAATTAATATGTTAATTCCTGCTTTTGTGTTATTCAGAATTTTTGATATTCTAAAGCCTCCGCCGATTAATCGTTTAGAAAATTTTAGAGGAGGATTTGGTGTAGTTTTAGATGATTTAGGTGCGGGATTAATTACTGCAGTCTTAATTCATCTAGTTCTGTTTTTTACTTAGGGAGGTTTATAAATATGAAAACAAAAAAAGTACAAACTTTATTATTGTTATTAATCATGGTAGTGGCTGTAACTACTACTGCAGTAGCAGATGGA
>JBNJFD010000254.1:0-2633 GCA_051746525.1 Bacillota bacterium
CTAATTTTATCCTTTTTATTCTTGTTTTATAGTTTTACAATTTCAACTTGTTTTAATAATCTCTGCACTTCTTTTCGATTGCAAATCTTTGTGCCTATTTTAGTTACGGTACTAACACTAGCTGCTGTAGCAAATCTGATTGCTTGTTTTAAATTACACCCTTCTTCTAATTTCAATGCTAATGCGCCTACTAATGTGTCTCCTGCAGCAATAGTGCTATTAACCTCTACTTGGGGCGGAAGTACTTTAAAACATGAACCTCCAGAAACAACTACTACTCCTGAATCTCCTAAAGAAACTACTACTATTCTAATCCCCTGCTGCTGTATCTCTTGAGCTACATCAACTATTTCCTTTTCTGTTTCTAAGTTTCTTTCTACTAAAAACTCTAACTCTACTAAATTAGGTTTAATTAAAAAAGGATTACTAACTAGTCCTTGTTTTAATGAATTTCCTGAAGCATCTAAAAAAACCTTTATCTCTTTGGAATTTAATCTTTTAATTAGTTGCTTATAAATATCATCTGGTACACCTGGAGGCAGGCTTCCCGTTAAAACTACACTATCACCTAAATTAGCTGTTTTAAGCAGTCTTTCTTCTAATTGCTCCAATTCTGCAACTGTAACTTCAGCTCCTGCTTCATTAATTTCTGTTTCTTTTCTCTGAGACTTATCTATGATTTTCAAATTAGTTCTAGTTTCTTTTTCTACAACAATAAAATCTGAATTAAACTCTAATCCTGCTAATTCATTTTTAATAAACTCTCCTGTAGTTCCGCCTAAAAATCCTAATGCAGTTGTTTTGCCTCCTAATTCTGCTACCACTTTAGATACATTAATACCTTTTCCTCCAGCATCTTTTCTAATTTTTTTAACTCGATTTAAACTTCCGAGCTTAAAATTTTCTATATTTATTGTCTTATCAACAGCCGGATTTAAAGTTACCGTTATAATCAAAAGACCACCTCTCTTTTTTTAGAAATAATTTCTATCTATAATTATTTTGATTGTAGTTATTATTCACTAAAATGTCAACAAAAAAACAACCCCTTTTAGCCTCACTAAAAAAGGTTGCTTAAATTCTTAAATCCAATTTACCATCCTCCACTTCCTCTTATGCCTTTAAATTTATTTTCTGTACTGTTTTTACTTCGCCATTTTCTGTTAGATAAATACTACTTCTCTCAATCTCTCCTTGAGTTTGATTATTATCATCTTTAAGAGTAAAAGCACTGTCTACTGCCCCTAAATAAATTGCTCCTACCCCTGCCTCTTTTAGACCACTCATTTCTGCATCTCCATCATTAGTCCCAGTCCACAATTTCAATTCATTAAAAACTGCATCTCCTTCATCAATCCAATTATTTTGATCTTCATCATATTGAGCTAATTCAGAAAAACCATTTCCCGTTCTAGGGCCAAATAATTCTCCACCATTATTTACTATCCCATCTTCATTTTTATCCAAAGCTAAGAAAGCACTACCAGATTCTAACATAGATAAACTTTCTTTTTCTCCATCAGAATTTAAATCAAACTCCATTTTATCTAAACTTAATTCCACTGCTTTATCATCCAGATTAATTACCAAAGGATCAATTAATTTTTTATTTCCTGCAGTTAAGCGCACACTCTTTTGCTGAGAAAAGTCTCGATGCAATTTAAGATCTAAAGCAAATTTTATTCCTCGACCATCTTTAGTAACTACTTCTCCAGCGGCCTTAAAAACCATACTTTCTTCTTCATGATAAGTCTCTTGATAATTATACTCTACTGCCCAATTTCGTTTATCCTCTCCACCTGAATTATCTTTATTATTAATTACTATCTTATCAACTTGAATTACTATTCTTTCGGCAATATCAATCGTCACTTTTTTACCTCTTATTTTTTCTAAAAACTTTTTCAATAACTCTAATTTAAACTTGTCTTCTTCACTTAACTCAAAAACTATCTCCTCTACTCCTTTACTTTTAGCTCCAGATTTACTTTCTGCTAATTTTGTTTTAGCTTCATCTGATAAATCAATTTGGTCCAATTCAGCTAATACTTGTTTGGGTTTTGGAACTGCTCCTTCTCTAGTCCACACTTTTAAACTTTCTTCTTTAGTATAACTCTTTTTAAACTTATGAGCACTGCTTAAATCAATTTGGCTCGTAGCTATCTCCACTGTTTTCACCTCCCTTCTAAATAGCTCTAAACAACTAATTTCGGCATCAGTCTACTTTTATATAATTATCGTATAGTTCATATTTTAATTAAATCAGCTCTCAGCTATGGTTATTTGCTTACCAGTGATTACAGCTGTTTTACTCTCAAATAAGCTATTTTTTATCTAAGTAAAATCTAATCCTGCTAATTCTACAGTTTCTTCTGCTACTACTGCAAATCCTTGGCCCTTTTCTACTGCTCCTTTTACATTAGAAATCAATCCCTGCATTTCAGAGACGATTTGATTTGACTTCACATTGTTTAACTATTTGCTTTGCTTTAATTACTTTATTTAGCAAAAAAAATAAAAAATCCAGAGGTGGTTAATATATCCCCCCTAGATATAATACATGCTAGATATTCCTATTGTAAAACACACCACTTTCTTGCTCTTTTTTAGCTTTATACATAGCATTATCCGCA
>JBNJFD010000255.1:0-2613 GCA_051746525.1 Bacillota bacterium
TAAAATAGCTAAATTACAATTATTATCTATTGCTTTTTTCAAAGTACGCCGAGCTCCTATCAAAAATTCTTCAGTTAAATCTACCCCTTCTTCATTAACCACTTGTGCTTCATTAATTAAAACATCTTCACCAGTTCCACCTTTAATTTCTGCAGGAGGACGAGGTATCTCTAATCCACCTAATTTTTCTGGGCAAACTTCAATAAATTCTTCTTCAGAAAAAAGAGCTTTTAATTCTTGATTATCATTATTACCTCCATCATATTTGCAATCCTGACCTAATAAACATGAACTAACTAATATCATACTTTAACTCCTTTCTAATAACCAATTTTCTGCATTCCGCAAATTATTAAACTGAGCTAATTGAAGATTGTTTTTATATTTCCTTTTCCACAACTTAAACTTTAAAGTTGAAATTAGTTGCGGCAAAATCACAGCTACTTTTTTTAAATCCAGCTTGGATAAATAATTAATAAATATGTCAAATTTACTCTGTTCTAAATCTAGCTCTCTTAAATCTAAAAGCAAAGCATTGATATGATTTTGCTTAGCTACTTTAATCATAATTTCTTCACAAATTAACTTTGCTTCATTATCTTTAATTATATTACTTCCTGTTATAATAATAAAGTCCTCTTTGGATTTTATTTTATGCATTTTAAATCCTCCTTTCATAAGTATCATATTCTAATCTAGGAAGATTTGTTAATAAGAAAAAATGGGCACAGGCCCATTTAGATAATTATAAACTTAAAAACAATTAAAAAAATCAAATTTATGGTTGACTTTTTTAATTATTTTCGGTATACTAGAAAACGTCGCTTGAGAAAAAGGTTATTAAAAATTATATATTATTTTCAGTTATTCATGGACCTGTAGCTCAGTTGGTTAGAGCAATCGGCTCATAACCGATTAGTCGGGGGTTCAAATCCCTCCAGGTCCACCAATTATTCAAAGAAAAAACCAGACCATATGGTCTGGTTTTTTACGTTTAAATATATTTAATTAATTTATTCTTCTAATACTAAATCATCTAAAACAACTATTAAATTCTCTAATTCAGGCTTACTAATTTGTTCATCAGCACCTACTTCTTCACCTTTATGTCTCAAATTATCCGTAATTAAAGAAGAAAAAATCAACGTTGGTAAATCCCTTAATTCTCTATCATTTTTTATTTTTCTAATTAAAGCATGCCCATCTAACTGCGGCATTTCTATATCCGTTATTAAACCTTGGACTTCATCTAACACATCACCAGGCTTCCTCTTTAATTCTGTTAAGTAATCCCAAACTTGCTGCCCATCATTAAATATATTTAGATGAGTATAACCAGCCTTATATAAAGTTTCTTTTAAAACTCCCCGCACAGTTGGAGAATCATCAGCCATAATTAATGTTATATCCTTTCTTTTCTCTTTCTTTTCTTGATCAATATTTATTTCATCAATACCTAAAGATAATTCCGGCTGTACATCAGAAAGAATCTTTTCAAAATCTAGAAAATCAATTAATTCACCCTCTGATTTAATGACCCCATTAACTAATTCTCCCATTAAATTATTAGGTTCTTGAATATCTCTCCAAGTAATTCGATTAATACCTATTACTTCATCAACAGCAAATAAAATTTTAGTATTATTAAATTCAGTTAAAATCATATAATTTTTATCTTCTGCTGTTGGATCTTCTTGTCTGCCTGTATCTAAATAATCTCTTAAATCAATAATTGTAATAACATCACCCCGGACATTAGTAACTCCTCTCACAGATTCAGGCTGTGATGGTAAAGGGTTTATCGCTTCTTCTTCAATTTGTAAAATTTCCTTTACCTTAATTACATTAATAGCATATAAAAGTCCTTTAACTTTAAATTTCAAAATTTCTAATTCTCCAGTACCACTTTCTAGTAGAATATTACTTTCACTAGGCATTATATCAACCCCATTCTTTTTAATAATTATAATTCAAATTTTAATTTATGAGCTATTAGTAACAAATTTCGATAAATTATTTATTATTCCTTTTATTTTATAAAAAATAAATAATAAAATCATTCTTAATCTATCTATTTAATCCTAAATCATCAATCATTTGCAAATCATCTTCTGCTGATCTTCCTAGAGTAGTCAGATAATTACCTAACAATAACCCATTTACACGAGACAATAAACTTAATGACTGCAAATCCCTTAAATTTTTTTCACGACCACCACATAATTTAATTACTTTATTAGGATTTACATATCTAAAAACAGCAGCTGTTTTTAGAGCTTCTAAAGGAGTTACCCTTTCATTTTCCTCTGCCACTAGTTACAATCCCAAAGTGTCGCGCGCCCTGCTTCTCCATTTTTTTAGCTTGAGCTAAAATTTCTTCCTGCTCTAATAACGGATAAGTATCTACAGTTGTATCATGATGTACAGATTGCGCACAAAAACTACAATCTTCAGAACAACTAATGGATGACAATACTATTAAAAAAATTCATTCTCAGCATCTACTAAAAATAAAAAGGACGCTTAATAGCGTCCTTAATTTTTATCTTTCTAGTTTAGGCTGTTTCAGCATCACTGCTGCGATTATTATTCCAATAACTGCCAGAGCAATTG
>JBNJFD010000256.1:0-2599 GCA_051746525.1 Bacillota bacterium
CCATAACTCTCTAATGTTTCTATATATTTTGTCTTATCTATATAAATATATTCCTGAGTAATTAAATCTTTAAAATTACTAACTCCGTATGGAATTTTAGTCATCTTATTTCCCTCCTAACAATTTTTATTATATCCAAAATCAAAGCAAAGAACAAACTAATTGAATTCAAAAAAGAAAAAAGCCACAAAACTAATTAAAAGGATAGTTTTTTCAAACACACTAGCTTTCACTATCTAAAGGCTCTTTTTTATTTTATACTGTTATTATCAGAAGCTTAACCGGGTTGAACTTCCATTTTTCTAGTTTTTTACTCTCTATCCCATAATCCTTTCACTAAAGAAGTTAAAACTAGCAACTTATTTCCCTCTAGTAGCTTCAAGGGAGCTACTGCTCGGCTTAATTACTTGAAAAAACTAAAGGAATTAGCGTTGTTGTCGGTAAACCTGGCACCGATAAAAATTCTACTTTAAGAGCATTGGCTGATAATCTTAACCCATCTCTTTTTAAAGTGATTTATTTAAGCAAATTCAACATTATATCACTACTCTCGCTAAAGATAAAAAAATTCTCCCGTCTTCATCCTTGATGAAATGCAACTTGCTGCTAATAAATTCTTAAATGCTTTAGGGATTCTATTTAATTTTTCTATTTTAATCTGATTATTTTTGTTTGATTAATTTGAAAATTCACAGTTACTGCTTCACCCGTGCCTTCTACTTTACCGTCAATTCGAATTTGCAGTTTAAAATCAATTGTCTCATGTTTTTTACAAATAATTAATTTATTGCTTAATATTCACTTTCTACTATTAAGTTTCTTTCTCCTTCCTAAAATTTGCATAAAAAACAGAGCCGTTAGCTTGGCCCTGTTAACTATAAATTAATATTTTATAATCTAATTATTAAAAAATAGATAGAACCAATTATAGCAATAATTGAAACTACTACACCTGGATATGCATCTTTGCCTGAAAAAACCTCATTCCTCCAAAAAATTTTTTTATATTTCAAGAATAATATTAAATTAGTTAGCCCCACAACTAGAATACCGATATTAAAAGCTAAAAGCAATAATTTTATTTTTTTGAACATGTATATGAAAAATAATACCCCCAAACTATATACCTCTAATTTTATTAAATTAATTAGTTTTTTCTCATGCGTTCCCTTCAATTATATAACCTACCTTTCTAATCTGAATTTGATATTGTAATTTTTTATTCGATAGAATCTTTTGATTATTTATAATTAAAATAGCTGATTTTATATATCATATTCATTATCAAATATTCCATCATCATTATCCGACTCATATCTTTTATATCTCTCTTTATTTCTTTTCGCTAAATATTTTGTTAAGATGAAACCGCCAAGTGAAATTCCTGCTCAAGCCCAGCCTCCAACTAGAAGAGCTACCCTTCCTATTCCAAGCCCCATTAAAAATATCGCTGCATCTTTACTAGTTAATATGCTATACTCATATTCATCTATCTCAGGGTTATTAGCATACTTTTTAGCATTATTCCAATTAGACTGAACCCCATCATAAGTAGATAATCCATATCCTGGTACACTTAGCACTTCATAAAATGCCCCTGTTTTAACATCTTCACTATCAATCCATTTACCTCCACTTAGTCCACCACTAATCATATAAGCAGCTGTACCATTTTTAGGATTAAGTACAATATATCCCGTCCCTGTCCAGCCATTAATTGTTACTTCTTTTCGGGGTACAGTAATTTCTTTTCCATTATCAATTAAATTTCTCAACTCTTGTTTTTTCACTGAATCATATTCTAACTTAGGTATTATAGTATCCACATTATCTTGATTAGTTGTATAGCAGTATCTAAAATCTTCATAGTACTAATTCCTTCTCCACCAAATACTTGTTCAAAAATTCCTCCTTCTAAATAAGACCCATTAATACCGCTAGCTATATTGTATTTCTTTTCCTTATCTTTATCGCTAGTTTTGCTTTGAATAGTACTTAAATCTCGATCTACATCAATAGAAAATCCACCTGGCGAAACAGTCCCTTTTCAATAGCTTAATATGAACTTGTTAAATGGTCTATCATATCACTAGGTTCAAAATATACTAGCATTAATATTGAACCTAATAAAGCTATAATAACTACTAGTAACATAAAATAAGCACCTAAACCAGAAACTAATTTTCCTCCTTTCATTGTCAGTTCCTTGTAAATTGTAAAAAAAATCAATTGAGTTAAACAATTTAATAACATACAAATTGCAAGAATATAATAAAGAATATTCATCTTTATAAAAATAAATCCTAACAACAACAAACCACAAATAATATTTTCTATTTTCATTACTAAAAGAAATTTATCTTTCATAAAACCCCTCGTTTTCTATTTAATATATATTTGAGATTATATCTTCAAAATTCTTATTTTTCTCTTATTAAATGCCATATATGTTTTTTTAAAATCAATAACTTTTCCTAATATAAACTTGCTATACATATTAACTACTATTGATGTCGCAAGTGATATAACTGACAATGCTATAATAAATCCAGCACTAACCGTTATAGCTCCCATTGCATTAAATATGACTACAGCAGCA
>JBNJFD010000257.1:0-2581 GCA_051746525.1 Bacillota bacterium
GATGCAGTTTAGCTACTTCTTCTGCTTTGACCCGACCGCAGCTACTTACTTCAGCAGTATGAACATGCATATCTAGTTTGAATTGGCCCATAATTAGCCGCTGATTTATATCTGCTCAAAGCTAATCAAAATTAGCAAATGAGTAGATTACAGCGTTAACACCAAAATTACGGTGTTCTTATCCACGAACCCTATCTTAAAAAAGACTCGGGTGTGCTTTTTAGACTACTTTCCTCTTAATTTCATAGTCCCAGCTATCTTTAAGCAGTTTGGCAAACTCGTAATCACTATTTACTTTAATTGGGTTACAGAGTTTAGAAAGATTAGTACATTTCTGCTCTTGATAATTAGGACTTAATTTTAAAATATTTCTAGCTCCATTAATATCAGAGTTTATTGCTAAATCATTGCTGTCATCAACATATAACCCCCGTTTAACTCGCTCACCTGAATAATTGTAGTTTTTCAACAATTTTTTGCAAGCATCAATTAAACGCTGATATTCTTGATACTCAATATCAGATTCAGTCTTATCTTGTTGATGTTTTAAATCTTTAATCTTTTTCTGTAATGATTTAGCTTTATAAACTTCTTTAGTAAATGAATTAGATTTTGACGTACATCCTTCATCAACAACTGTCACTTCAATTCCAAAATCTTGTGCTTTATACTCTAGATATTCTAATAATTTAATGAATGGAATTTGGATGAAATTTTGTTTTGTTTTTTTCTGCATATTGCAATTGCCATTATTTTTTATATCATTGAGAGTATATGATATAACCAGCTCAGTTACATTATGTTTATCTAAGTATTCCAACATTCTTTTACTGGCTTTATGAAATTGGTCATAGAAAAACCTGTTTCTTTTTTCGAAGAGGTAATTTATATATATTCTTAAATATTTCTTTCTAGCTTTAGATTCTAAAGTGTCCATAGCGTTAGACAATTTAGCTATTTGCCGATTAAATTGACTATTATAGTTCTTAAACTTCTTACCATCTACTATAAGACTAGGGCTATCTTTATCCTCTATATAAATTGCGGCTAGATTATTAATCCCTATATCTAGACCTGCAATCTTATGCGGGTTGTTATTTTGTACCTTTTTATTATGGTGATAAGTAACTAATAGGTACAATTCACCATTAGAATATTGCAGATTAATAGATTGGATATTATCTAAGTCACCATCCACTAATTGTTTTAGATTTTGCTGATTAACTCTTATATATTGTCTGCCTCTATCATGATCTAGAGTAATACCTAATTTGTCTTTACCTTTCTTTAAATAAGAAAGCCCTAAACCTTTATCATTATCAATTAAAAGAGTATAGTGATTTAGTGAAGATAAACTTTTAGGTTTGGGTGGTTTTGCTTTTTTATCATCACTTTTATTTTTGGTATAAAAAGATTTAAAATTCCCTCTTACTTTTCTGATAGTCATCACAAGATTATCTTTTTTTAGTTGTTTTCCAACTTCAATTAAATCCTGCATTAGATCATGATCCTTATATTTCTCTTTCATATAGGCTACTTTCTCAGCATATTTACCACCTTTGGTGTCTCTAATTACTGCTCTCATTACATAGGGATTAGAAATCAACTTTCTATCACCAATCTCTTGTTTATAGTCCTGTTCTAGTAAAATAAGCAGCATATTTTCAAAGTGCCTTGTTAGATATACCTTATCAATTGCAAATTCTTTGAAATCTTGATCTTTGATTAATATTTTGCTTGTGCGTAGCATCTATTCTTCTCCTTTAACTTTAAAATATTTAATCAATAGTAAATAACTCTTTATTGCTTGTCTTTATCTTTTTAGATTTATGACTTCGACTTCCATATAATTTAGCTGAAAATACCGTAATAATTGACAATACATCATCTACTAATTCTTCTTGATAACTTTTATCTTCAGTATGATTTATTATTTCAATTTTGACATCATTTAGTTCGCATATCTGTTCGAACATTTCATAACCAAACCTGATAAGTCTATCTTTATAATTAACTACAATTCTTCCAATTTCTCTACTTTCAATTAATTTAATAAGTTCTTTAAACCCTTTTTTCTTATAATTAAGACCACTACCTATATCTTTAATAATCCTGAATTGATAACCATTAGCTGTACAATAACTAGAAACTTTATATATTTGTCGTTCTAAATCTTCTTTTTGACTATTACTAAAAACCCTACAATAACCAATAGTTAATCGACTGTTATTATCCTCTTTAGTTTGAAAAGCAATTAACTTCTTTTTGTCATATCTTCTATGCCCACCTACAGTACGTTCAGGAACTAATTTCTCTTCTTTATCCCAACGCCTCAAAGTTGAAATTGCAACTCCTAAAAAATTAGCTGCTTCTTTAATTGATAACTTCATTTTTTATCACATATTAATACTATAACCAAAATCTATCTATTTATACCTCAAAATAATTATATTTGATTATAAATAATTAAACTGTTTACAACCCCCCCTTAACTACAAAATTGATTTGCATTATTATATTTTGAGTCTTTAAGTTTATTGTACCATGTTAACTACAAAATACAAAACTTCTCTGCTTATGT
>JBNJFD010000258.1:0-2577 GCA_051746525.1 Bacillota bacterium
TTCTCTTCCCACTTTGCTATTATCCCCCAGCTAGAATTCAAATCATAGTTAACTGCAGCACTACTATAGTAATTATTTTCTATTCTTTCTCTCCTGCCCCATAGCTGCCAATCACCAGTTTCCCAGTTTAATTTAATTTCACTCAATGAATCTACTTCTCCTCCAGCTACAACTGGGAAATGAGCTGCTTCTAAAACAACATTTTCTCCCCACTGAACACCATCTCGAAATCCTAAACACGAGAGAGTTTGATCTACATCTAGAACTTTATTTTCCACTCTGGCTGTTAAAAAGAATTCATTTGCTCCTAATAAACTATAATTAACTATCCCCTGATAAAACAGCTCTTCATCATTAATTAAATTCAAATTTAAGTGATAGCGGTCATAAAAGTAATCCCAACTCAACCCTTGGGCTGCTGCAGCAAAATAAAGTGCCGCTTTTTGTTTAGATTGAGGATTAATTTCAGCAGCAAACAACTGATTAACTCCCTTTAAGTTTCCCACTGCCACTACAGAATCCTGATTAGTTAAATGAATGGGGTTAACTACTGACCCTCTTAAATACAGAGCAAAATATCTATATCTATCTTTCTGTGCTCCTGTTAGTTGTTGAACAACTACTGCTACAGGCTGCCGGCGTTTAGCCTCCACTGCAGTAGTAGTTTTTAATTCTGCTCTTTCCCCAGTATTTAAACCATAGCTAAACTTAACTGCTGTTTTAATCCTCTCTTCTCTGCGATTAATCCTCTGCGGCTGAAGATATAATTTAAAATAACTATCTGCTGCTCTAGCTTCAAAATCAATTAACTGCTCTGTTAATTCAATTGCTACCTGCTGATGATTAATTGTAGTTAGCCACGAATTATAATGCAGTCTTGACAGCTCTTCTTCCCCCCCGACCTGTAGTGCTGCATAATTATCCTCTTCTATTCTAGCTAATTCCTTTAAATAGTCTTCATTATTAATTAACCACCACTGCTGTCCATCCTCCTCAGTCTGCTCTTGAAAATCTATTTTCAATGATTGTTCCGCTCTAGAGCTTAGTTCAATTAATTCCACTGAATAAATTATTACTCCCTGCTGTAGTGCTTCAACTGGTGGGGTTATTGTACTTATTATCACTACTAGACTAAACACTATTAACCATTGTTTCCCCACTATTAACAACCCCCAATTTATTAATTATTGTTCTTGAATAGTCGGTGTTACTAAAATTAACAATTCTCGTTTGGCTTCACGCTTACTTTTATGACCAAATAACCATCTCACTAACGGCACTTTATTAAAACCAGGCATTCCTTCTTCATATTGAGCCTGATTCTGTTTTGTCATTCCTCCTAAAATAGCAGTTTGCCCACTTTTCAATCTCAAACTCGTAGTTAATGCATTTTTGCGGACTACTATATCCGGTCTTTTTTCATCTAAAAAGTGACTAATCTCAGGATTTATCTGCAAGTCAATTAACTGATTGCTTTTTACTTCTGCTTTTAAATTAAGTTTCATTCCTACTTCAATCTCCTCTATCCTCGAATCATCATAATCATCATCACTATCATCTATGATTATATTCTCTTCTTTACCTACAAATAGTTTAGCCTCTTTCCCAGAAGTGACTAATACATAAGGATCAGCCTTGACTTCAGCTTGATGCTCTTTCTCTAATAATCGTAATTGGCCCAAAAATTTGCCGTGCATATCTCCTTCAAAAGTCAGCAGCCCTTTATCTAATTCATAGCTAGCAGTCTTATTTGGACTACCCTCTTTATCATAACTAAACAATTTGTTCCCTATTTCTTTCATTTTACTAGAGTCCACTTCAGTAATTAAGACCTTTACTTTTACCTGGGCAGTTGGCTGATCAAGTTCTTGAATAAAACTTTCAATACGGTCTAATTTCTTCTGCGGAGCACTAATCGTCAACCTATTATCAGTACCGCTTCCATAGACATAAGGTTGAAAAAAGTCAGGCAGCAGAGTAAATACCTGCTTAGAACTAACATAATTCAAATCAATAATTTTTATTTCACTTAAGCGGCTAAAAGTACTATTTTTAGGACTAGGTAATCCTATTAGATAGTAATCTTCAACTTTGCGATATGTATAGCCCCCACCAGCTAAAATCCTGTCTAAAACATTTTCTATTTTAGCATCTTTAAATTCAGCTGTTATCTGCCCACCTACAGTTTGGTCAGGAATAATATTAATTCCCGTCTGTAATGATATCTCTTTTAAAGCCTCCCTTAAATCAGTACTAAAAAAAGTCATGGTTATTCGTGGTTCTTCCTGCTCTTCCCCTTCAACTTTTGCTGCGTTAACCGGCTGCATCAATACAATTAAACATACAATTATACTTAGTATTACTACTATTTTTCTTTTCATTTTATCTCCCCCCACTAATAATTCTACGACAATCCATATATTGATATTACTTTAATTCTATTATATTACTTTTATCAGCTTAATTCAAATAAATTACTTCAATTACTTTTTTTAACATTTAATTATTAGACCGTTCTTTTAATTCTATGAGAAAAAAATTAAATTAGTGCTGCAAAAAATAAAAAAAGATTACAAA
>JBNJFD010000259.1:0-2571 GCA_051746525.1 Bacillota bacterium
TCTGCTCTCATGAAACCAGCGACTCTCTCCCGTACTGTAATAATCCTGTTGGAAATTCTGGTCAATTATCACACTATTATTCAGCGGAGCACTCATTACATCATAATAATCCAACTGATAATAACCATTCTGTTCTTTATGTCCCCAGCTGCTGGCATATTTATTAGCTCCCCCTAAGGAAACTTCTAAATTATCAAGATATCTATTCCTCCAAATTGAACCAGGATACAGTGTTAATTCCCCTTCAGGCAAATAATAGTACCCTAATTCGCTGTCCTGTTGAAAAGATTTAGTTTTTAACTCCCAATCATAAAAACTTCTCCCTTTATCTTTTCCTAAAATCAAAGAATGTAACTGCCCTGTTTTTTCTTCATCAATTTCAGCTAAATAATTATCTTCAATAACCACCCGGTCTAAAGGGTTATCATAGGTATATTGATAATCCACATAATGCAAATCGCTAATATGCTTTTTAAAAGCAAAATCTAAATCATATTCTTTTAATATCTGACGAGAATCATCATAATCAAATCCTAAATCTAACTCTAAATCATCATTATAGTGTTCTTCACTTAACTGTTTATCATATTCAATTTCCACTTCATAATTGCGTTCAATATTATTATTATAATAACTAAATTCATTTTCTTCAAAGTTATGATTTAAATCAATCTCTAATTCTTCATCTTCACTAATTTCTCCCTCGAAATTAAGAGCCAAATTTGTTTTATGGTTATAAGCACTACTTTTATTATAATCAAAATCTAAATCACTAGTCCACTCTTGCCAATCATTATTCTGACTAAATTCAAAATCAATATCCGTTGTTTTCTCTGGATTAGTCCAATAATCATCTTCATGGTCGCTATACTGTAAATTATATTTCCTAGTCAAATCAGGTCTTCTTAAGTAACTATCAAGTTCTACTTCTAACCAAGGAGAATAACTTGGATTCAATTTGTCTTGTTCTGTATATAAATATAAAAAAGCATGCCTGTTTTGAAGATAGTGATAATAATGCTTGAATCCAAATGCCCAACCTGTATTCTCAAAATAATCTAAATAAAGCTGCCCTTGGTCTCCTGTTAACTGCTCTAACAAGAAATTGTCATAATCATTATCTAAATAATAGTTATAAGTGTTTTTCAAATACCAACCTCTAATTTCACTATGACCAATTTCCTGCTCTAATATCTGCTTGTCATTTTTTAAAGAATAAATCCAAATTGGAGAATATAAGATTGGAATATGCCCCCCAAATTCCCAGATAAAATTATTGTAAGCAATAATTTTATCTCCAGGATAAACAGCTACACTACTAGAGCTCAAATGATAATGAGGATCCTCATTATCACAGCTAGTTGACTCTGCATCTTCTAAAGTACTTTTATCTGCTGTATAATTAATTTGAGGACTATTTAAATATAATTCACCATTAAGGCTTTCATCAACAATAATACTTTCAGAATTAATAAAAACTCCTTCAGCAAGCTTTAAATTATAGTTTAACTTTTCACTTCTAATCTCTTCTCCCTGCTTGACAACTCTAACCTCACCTTCAGCAGTTAGCTGATTATTTTCTAAATCAATTTTTAAATAATCCGCCCACAGATTCATCTGCTCTGACTGTAAATGAGTATTTCCCTCAGCCACTATTAAATTATCTTTTTTTAGATACTGCACATTATCTGCTTCTAAATTGACTTTGGCCCAGCAATTAGGACTAAATAAAAGCAACAACGCTAGCAGCAGTAATGAATACCTCCACCATTTAATCGTTCTTCACCTTCCTTTAACTGATGACCTTATCTTCTCTAATTATTAAATAACTCCCTAATAATACAAAAATTAAATTCGGCAGCCAAGCGGCTAAAAAGGGAATTAATAAGCCATTTTTTCCTAATGATTTGGATAAAGATAACAAGATATAATAAATAAAAATAATTGCTACACTGATAATTACCCCCATTATTCTACCGTGTTCAGATTTAACACTTAAAGGGGCACCAATCAAGACAAAAATTAAACAAGCTAAAGATTGAGCCAATTTAAAATGATATTCTACTACTAATTTAGTAGCATCTAAACCACTTTGCTTAAATACTTTAATTCTTCTTTTCAACTCACTACGGTTAAGTTCCGAAGACTGTTTTTGCTGCTGCATTAACTGATTTAAATCCCGCTCTAAATTCACTGTCTTTGCTTCAAAGTTAGACTGCTGTTTTAAATAACCATCATCTTCTAAATCAGATATAATTCCATCTCTTAAATAAATTATCTTACCCTTTGCTCTACCTTTACGAGCAGTAACCATTTTTTTATCCTGCAAATCATAAATCAAAATATAATCTAATCTATGAGTTTGATTATCAAATTCTTTAATGTGAAAATACCTGTTTTGCTCTCCTTTAAAAAAAACATCTGTTTCTAGATGGGGATTATCACGTTGATTGACTAAAGTCTCTTTAATCCGTTCATATCTAGTCATACCCCAGGGGACTAAACCTTCATTTAAAAAATAAGTAACTCCACTCATTAACAACCCTAAAATCAATAATGGTACTAAAAGCC
>JBNJFD010000260.1:0-2554 GCA_051746525.1 Bacillota bacterium
AATATGGTACTGAGCCGTACCTGCTGGGAAATAGGCAGAACATTCATCTCCGGCAATAGTACGCCAAGGATAAAGAGCTCCCTTCTGGTGTCCTAAGGTTCGGGCTCGCTCTCGAGCTTTATCTAAGGTGTTATATCTAAACTCTAATAATTTTTTACTAATACTCGGCTTTAAATAAAGGAAAAAAGGTAGGCTATAAATTTCCGTATCCCAAAAGTAATGTCCTTCATAACCTTCTCCCGTCACTCCTTTAGCAGCAATATTAGTTTGACCATCTTTCCCCACAGACTGCAGCAAATGAAATTGATTGAATCTCAATCCCTGTTGCACCTTAGGGTCCCCTTCAATTTCAACATTAGCCTGCTCCCAAAAATCTTTTAGATAGGCATACTGTTCTTTTTTAAGTCCCAAAAATTCCTCATTAGCTGCTAAAGCTAAATCATCTTGAGCACAATCAAGTAGTTTAATCTTATTAGTATCTCTGCTAGTATAATAAGTAATATATTTGCTTAATTTAATTCTTTGTTCTTCTTTAGCTTTAATAATATACTCTCGTTCAACTCTTTGTTTAGGAGTATTGGTCTCCATTTGATATTCAGCTTCTGTATCTAGTTCATTTCTCATCCCGCAAACTAAATCAAATCCAGTATTACGAACTCGCTGCTTAACAGCAGCAAATCCTGCTTTAATTAATTTCTCCTGTAGGTCTAAAACCTGACCATCTAACTCCCCACTAACTCGAGGGTCATCTTGGCATTCGTAATTAGTAACTTCAGCATCTAAGGCAGACACTAATTTAATTTCTCCACTAAAATTAAGAGGTGTTAGTTGATAATTAATAGCTGCTAAATGTTTATTAGTAAAAGAAACTAACCGTTCAATCTTTAATTTTATTTTTTTTCCCTGCGGCGATTTCCAAATTACTTCTCGAGTTAATATCCCCTGTTTGAAATCTAAGCTGCGTTGATAATCTATTAGTTCTCCTGTTAATAAATCAAATCTTTCTCCCTCTACGTATAACTCAATAATTTTACTATCTGTTACATTCAGCATTGTTTCTGTGTTTTGGGCAAAACCATATTGTTCTTCACTATAATGTAAAGGAGTTTTCTCATAAAACCCATTTAGATAAGTCCCAGCTAAAGAACTATCCTCAGGACCAGAATAACCTTCTTCAAAATTACCTCTCATTCCTAAATAACCATTTCCTAAAGCAAAAATGCTTTCATCACGATAATTACTCTCTATATCAAACTCAGTTTCGATGACTTTCCATTCATCAACCTCGTAAATCACTTCATTAGCTAATTCTTCCATCATCGATACCCCACTTTCTTCCTAGCAATAGTTTAAAAATTAAACTGAATCTCGAATTAATAATTCTAAATCTAGAACTTTATGCATTTCAAAATCATCTTCACCATTAATTAATTTAATTAAACTTTCCACAGCCTCTTCTCCTAATTCATAAGCTGGCTGACGCACCGTAGTTAAACTAGGTTCTGTATAAGCTCCTAAATCTATTCCATCAAATCCCATTACTGCACATTCTTCCGGCACAGCAACACCTGCTTCTTTTAAAGCTCTAATTGCTCCAATAGCCATAGAATCACTAACCACAAATACCGCACTAAAAGAAATATCTCGTTTTAATAATTCTTGCATTTTCTGATAACCGCTTTCTCTAGTAAAACCGCCGTGAATTATCAAATCTTCTCTGCAGTCCATGTTATGATCTGCTAAAGCATCCTGATAACCCTGGAGTCGAATCCTACTAGCAACGAACTCATCAGGTCCCGTAATACAGGCAATTTGCTCATGACCCTGCTCAATCAAATATGCTGTAGCCTGATAAGCACCGCCTAAATTATCACCATCAACCCAACAAACATCATCATTGCCTGATAATAACCTACCTAAAAAAACAAAAGGCAAACCTACTTCTTGAAAATATTCCACTCTAAAATCATCAACTTCAGGATTGACTATAACCACTCCATCTAACTGATTAAAATTAATCCCTTCATCATATAATTCCTTTTTATCTTTTTCACTTACTGTAGGTAGCGATAAGCTGTAATTATATTCAGCTGCTTTATTGCCCACCCCATGTAAAAACTCCAAGAAAAAAGGGTCAGTTATATCACGGGGGGGACCAGGAATCATCAACCCTAAAGTATGAGACAAATCCCGGGCCAATCCCTGAGCTACAGTATGCGGTTTGTAATTATATTTTTTTACTAACTTCATCACCTTTTTTCTGGTATCTGCACTAACATAAGAATCATTATTTATAACTCTAGAAACAGTTGCTTTAGAAACCCCTGCTTCTTCAGCAATATCTTTCATTGTTACCTTCATAATTGCCCCCCCATTTTATTAAAAACTAAATATCAAATTCTGCTTTCTGCCCCTGCTTTAAAGCTGCTTCTTCTCCTGCAACCTTAAGAAACAATGGTTCTTGTTCGGAATTAGATAGAACTTTAATTTTAAATTTATTGTTACTAATATTTATTAATAATAATTTATTTTGATACTGCAAATTAAATTCAAC
>JBNJFD010000261.1:0-2546 GCA_051746525.1 Bacillota bacterium
TATAATTTATTGAATATTGTAGCAGATGACAATCATCCCCGGCGAGATCAAGTGAAAGAATTGTTGCCGGGAATTGCAGAGGATGTGCGGAAGATGCATGAGAGAGGAATTATTCATAATGACCTGCATGCTGGGAATATTTTGATTAAAGATATAGATAACGACCCGGAGTTTTATTATATTGATCTTAATCGGGGTAGAATAAAGAATAAGTTATCAACCAAACAGCAGTTAAAAGATTTAGCTAGATTCAATTTGACTCATGAAGAACAAGAGATATTTATGAAGCATTATGCTCCTGAGCAGTATCAAAGGTTATTGGATAAAATGAGGAAACAAAGAGAGAAAAGGAGACAGTTTCTAAATTGGAAAAGATCATTGAGAAACAAACTTAAATTTTGGGAATAATAATTATTAATAATTAGATAAGAGGAAAGGATAAAAAATAATGCTTATATCAAATACAGCTGATTCTAGGGTAATAACTTGGCTTGATAAAGGGATAATGTTTGGGATATTTTTATTTGCATTAGCTTCTCTAACTTCCAAAGGAGCGTCTAGTGTAGGAGTTGGTTTGGCTTGTTTGCTATGGTTAATTAGGCTAATTATCACAAAAGAATATGAGTTTACTACCACTGAATTAGATAAACCAATTTTAATTTTTATTGGTGGTTTATTAATTTCAGGGATTGATGTTTTAAGTATGCAATTTTTAGATAGTATTGAAAAAATAATCTTAGCTATTCTTTTTTATTATGCAGTAACTAATACGATTAGTGATCTGAGAAATGTTAAGAAGACAGCTTATATTACTATATTTTCTATGTTAGTAGCTTTAGGCTATGGAAGTTATCAGATTTTATATACTAACCTAAAACGTATTAAAGGATTTTCTTTCCCGCTTGCTTATGGTGGTATGTTAGCAATGTTACTGATGTATATAATAGCTTATCTGATTTTTGGTAAAAATAAATGGCATATGAAATTATTATTATTAACTGTAGGAGTAATTCAATCTATTAATTTATTATATACTGAATCTCGTGGGGCTTGGCTTGCTTTTTTAGGAGGAGGCTTTAGTTTATTTTGGGTTAGAGATAAAAAATGGTTAATTGGCTTTGGAATAGTCTTAATTTTAGTAACTATTCTACTCCCCCAACCATTTATTGAAAGGTTTAAAAGTAGTTTTGCTTTAGAAAATAATCGTTCTAATACTGCTCGACTAAAACAGTGGCATGCTTCTCTGTTAATGTATAAGGATAATTTCATTAATGGAGTAGGAATGGGCTATTTCAGAGAGCAATTTGAAGAAAATTATAGTCACTTAGATCCTATTAATACACTTCATGCTCATAATAATTTCTTTCATTTTTTAGCGACAACAGGAACAATTGGTTTTTTAGCATTCTGTTGGTTATTGTGGTCAATTTTTAAATATTTATATGCTAATTATAAGCAGATTTCTGGGCAATGGAGTTTGTTTATTATTTCCTCTTTAGCAGCGTTGGTTGTTTTTAATATTCAAGGGTTGACTGAATTTAACTTTGGTGATACAGAGACAATTCGATTTTTTTGGTTTGTGGTAGCCTTAAATGTAGTAGTAATAAACAATCTGTTAAAACAAGGAGGACAAGGTAATGAAAATTAGTGGTTTTTCAATGGTACGCAATGCGACAAAGCTGTATTATCCAATTAAAGAAGCAATTGAATCCATCTTGCCGATTTGTGATGAATTTATTGTAGCAGTGGGCGAGGGAGATACAGATGATAGAACTAAAGAAAGGATCCAAAGTATTGATAGTGACAAAGTTAAGGTAATTGATACTGTTTGGAAAGAAGAACATTTTGAAAGTGGCCGAGTCAATGCCATTCAGACTAATATTGCTCTTGATGAGTGTAGTGGTGATTGGTGTTTTTATCTGCAAGCTGATGAAGTAATCCATGAAAAGTATTTACAGGTAATTAAGGATAGGTGCCGAGAATTTCTACATGATGATGAAGTAGAAGGCCTAGTTTTTGACTATAAACATTTTTGGGGAGATTATGATCATTACCAAATTAGCCACGGGTGGTATAAGCGTGAAGTAAGAGTGATTAAAAATAACTTAGGAATTGAATCACACAATAGTGCACAGGGATTTAGAAAGAATGGAGAACCTGTGAAGGCTGCTCATGCTAATGCAGAAGTCTTTCATTATGGTTGGGTACGACCACCGCATTTAATGCAGAGCAAGAAAAAAGCATTAGATTCAGTACATTGGGGTAAAGAAGAAGCCCAAGAATTCTATAAAACTGAGCCCGATGAATTTGACTATGGTCCGCTGGATAGACTAGCTGTTTACAAGGGAACACACCCTGAAGTAATGCAGGATTGGATTGCTAAAATGGATTGGGAAGACAAATTACAGTATAAGGGCGAACCTGACCCTAGAAGAGAACTACACAAGCATGAAAAGCTAAAATACAGAATTTTAACAGCAATTGAAAGAAAGTTAGAAAGACAATTTGGTGGGAAAGTTTATTTGAGTAGTCACCGCAATTATAAA
>JBNJFD010000262.1:0-2529 GCA_051746525.1 Bacillota bacterium
GTTAACTTAGCTGGATTACCAGCTTTATCTATGCCTTGTGGTTTAGATAGTAATGATTTGCCAATTGGGCTGCAAATTATTGGGGATCATTTTGCAGAGGAGAAAATCCTACAAGCTGCTTATGCTTTAGAGCAGTCAGTAGAATTCGACGGTCAACCGTCTTTATAAAAAAATAGTTAATAATTGTTGAACTGAAATTTGTAAATTAACTTTGCGGAGGTGCAAAAAAATGCTTGAAGATTATGAAATAACGATTGGGCTGGAAGTCCATGCTCAATTAGATACAAATACTAAAATCTTCTGTGGTTGTAAAAATGAATTTGGTGCTGAGCCTAATACTCATACATGTCCTGTATGTTTAGGTTTGCCTGGAACTTTACCAGTTTTAAATGAGCAGGCAGTAGAATACATAATCAAAGCTGGCCTTGCTTTGAATTGTGATATAGCAACATTTAGTAAATTTGATAGAAAGAATTATTTTTATCCTGATTTGCCTAAAGCTTATCAGATTTCACAGTTTGATTTGCCATTTTGTGAAACAGGTGAGATAGATGTTCAAGTAGATGATGAACAGTATAAAATTGGGATTACTAGAATTCACTTAGAAGAAGATGCAGGGAAATTAACTCATGCGGGAGATATTTCTACTGCGGATTCTAGTTTAGTTGATTATAATCGAGTAGGTACACCATTGATTGAGATTGTAAGTGAACCAGATATGAGCAGCCCTCAACAGGCAGTTGCTTATTTAAAAAAATTAAAAAGCATCTTAGAATATATTGGAGTTTCTGACTGTGAAATGTCGGAAGGTTCTTTAAGAGCTGATGCCAATTTATCAATTGCTCCTAATGGTAGTACTGAATTAGGAACAAAAACAGAATTGAAAAATATGAACTCCTTTAAAGCAATTGAAAAGGCATTAACTTATGAAGCTAAGCGGCAGGAAAAAGTATTAGACACAGGTGGGGAGATTATACAAGGAACTAGAACTTGGGATGATGAAGCTGGAAAAACATTATCTTTAAGAGAAAAAGAAGAAGCACACGATTATCGTTATTTTCCTGAACCGGACTTAGTTCCAGTGATTGTAAAAGAGAGTTGGATTAAAGGAATTAAAAATACGATCCCTGAATTGCCAACAGAAAGAAGAACAAGATATGTGGAAGAACTAGGAATTCCAGAATATGATGCGGAAGTAATTACTGCTGATAGAGAGTTAGCTGATTTCTTTGAAGCAGTAGTAGAACAATTTGATAATGCTAAAGAAGTTAGTAATTGGGTGATGGGAGAGATGTCTCGCTTATTAAATGAGAATGATATGACTGCTGGGGCAATTAATTTTGAGCCTCAAGATTTAGCTGAATTACTAGAAATGAAAGAAGATGATGTGATTTCTAGTAAGATTGCTAAGAAGGTATTTGAAAAAATGTTTAATAGCGGTAAAAACCCTGAAATAATAGTAGAAGAAGAAGGGTTAAAGCAAATTAGTGATTCTTCTGAATTAGAAAAAATTGTGGAAGGTGTTATAGAAGATAATCCATCTGCTGTAGAAGATTATCAAGGTGGTAATAAAAATGTAATTGGCTTCTTTGTGGGCCAAACAATGCAGGCTACCCAAGGAAAAGCTAATCCGCAGAAAGTAAAAGAATTACTGCAGGAGAAGCTGGAAGAGTAAAAAGCAATGGATAATTGACAATTGATAATTAAAAGCAATAAAAACTCCTTCTGGATTCCAGAAGGAGTTTTTATTTAATGTATGGGGTTTTATTGTCCATTATCCATTTTCAATTACCAATTGCTTTATTCTTCTTCTCGGATTATATGACGTTTGTTAAATCCATCGTATAACTGCTTAGGTCGATAAATTTTATTTTTAACTTCCATGTTTTCAACCCAGTGAGAAGCCCAGCCAATAACTCGTCCTAAAGCAAAAATAGTAGTAAAGTATTCTGGTTCAATACCGATAGCTTTCATAACTAATCCAGACCAGAAATCAACATTAGGATAAATGCCTTTAGAAGCAAATTTTCTTAAAGCAATAGTTTCTAGTTGCTGTGCTATGTTATATAAGTTTTCTAATTCGGGATCAATATCTGCTTCTTCATTAAAGATTTGCGGTAGTATATTTTCTTTTAAATATTTGGCCCGTGGGTCATAGGTTTGATACACTCGATGTCCAATCCCCATGATTTTTTCTTTGTTCTTTATTTTTTCTTCCACGTAAGCTTCTACATTTTCTGGGTCGCCAATTTCTTCTAACATTTTAATTACTCGTTCATTAGCTCCGCCATGCAGTGGTCCTGATAAAGAGTTAATGGCAGTAGCAATAGAAGCATAAATGCTTGCTTTGGAAGAACCTACAGCACGGACAGAAAAAGTACTATTATTCATAGTATGGTCCATATGTAAAATTAATAATTGCTCAAAAATATTAATCCATTTATCCTGTTTAGCGTATTCTTGATTAAAGCAGTACAAGATATAAGGAACTAATGAATCAAATCTTTCTCCTTCTGCAAAATTAATATC
>JBNJFD010000263.1:0-2525 GCA_051746525.1 Bacillota bacterium
CTGACTTTGCTGATTATAATATTGTTCCTGCGCCTCTAAGTAATTAATTTTTGCTTCAAGTTTTGCCCTTTTTGACTTTGTTGTCAAATTATCAGCTTGGCTCTTTTGATAATCAAATTTAGCATTTTCTAACCTCAATCCAGCAATTTCTAACTCACTATTTTCTGCTAATACTTTATCAATCGCTGCTATAATTTCTAACTTTTCAGCAGCAAAAGCACCTAAAGTACACAACAAAATACTTCCTAATAAAAAAAACACTATAAGTTTATTCTTAATTGATAATCGCAACTTTGCAGCCCCCTCCATCTCAATTTAATATAATTATATTTTACTCTAATGAAATATACATTAACACCAGATTGAAATCTGATTAGAATTCTAACCATCATTTTCATCTAACGGCAATTGGATTTTAATTAACGTTCCTTCTCCTACTTGGCTCTCTGCCTCAATTGTACCCTGGTGCTCTTTGACTATCCACTTAGCAATTGCTAATCCTAATCCTGCTCCACCTGTGTCTCTTGTGCGAGACTCTTCCACTCGATAAAAACGAGTAAAGATTTTATCGAGTTCGGCTGGAGGAATACCACACCCTGTATCTTGAATTTTAATTTCAACCCACTCGTTTAATTGGACTACCTCTATTGAAATATCACCTTCTAAGGGAGTATACTTTATACTATTATCAATTACTATCCTTAATAATTGTTTAATAGATTTTACATCGGCATTTATAGTAGCAGAATCTAGTCTATTTAATTTTAACTGCTGCTGGGCTACTAATTCCATTTCTGTATATACTTCTGTGATTAGCTCTTCTAATTTAATCTGTTCTTTATTAAATTTATAATCTGATTTATCATTACGAGCTAAAAACAAAAGTTGCTCCAGCATTTCTTTCATACTGACAGTTTCTTCTTGAATTGCTGTAATAGACTCAGTTAATACTTCCTCATTTTCAGTCCCCCAACGATCTAATAAATCTATATAACCTTGAATAATAGAAATTGGCGTTCGCAATTCATGAGAGGCATCTGCTACAAATTGTTTTTGTTTTTCAATTGAATCCTGCAAACGATCTATCATATTATTAAAAGTAACCGCCAAGTTTTGTAGTTCATCATTAGGACCTGTCGTATCAATTCTCTGTTCTAAATTATTAATGGTTATCTGCTGAGCTGTTTCTGTGATTTCTTCAATTGGCCGCAATATTTTCTTAGCTATATAACTACCTATAATGACAGATAATACAATAGCTACAAGATTAATTAATCCTAATACAAGTAATAGAATATCAAAGAAATCATCTTTTATGTGCTGTAATGTGAGGACTTGAATATAAAACTTTTGGCCCTGATGCTCTACCTGCTGATTTAAATATAAAATCTTAACTTCTTTTGCTTTCTTTTTACCACGTTCTGAATCGTATTTATCTTTTGCTGAATCTTTATTATTAAAATCAATCTCTTTTTTTATTGTTTTTATAGTTCCTAAATTAGCTGTAGGAGCAATCTCTACTAGTCGCGAACGACTTTCTAATACTACCTCACCCTGTTGGTTATATATTTTAAAATTCATTGGCCCCCTTAATTCTACTTCTGAAAATATATTTTTATCAATCTCTCGGTCTTGTTGAATATAAGTACTCAGTTGAGAACTCACATCTCTAAGATAGCTTTCCACTCTCTGCTGCCCCAAATATTGACTAATGAAAAAAGTTATTAAACTTAAAATTATAATAGTTATAGAGAATATTGCAGCATAAATTAGGGTTAATTGCACAAAAATCGGTACATTTTGTTTATCCCAAAATTTTAATTTATTTATCTTTGATAACATATCCTACACCTCTAACTGTTTCAATATAATCAGTTGGAGAATTATCATCAATCTTAGTCCTCAAATATCTGATATAAACATCAACTATATTTGTATTACCAACATAATCATAACCCCATACTTCTTTTAATATTTGATCTCGCTGTAGTACAATATTTTTGTTTTGTAATAAATAAACTATTAGATCATATTCCTTTTTGGTTAATTCAACTTCTTTTCCCGCTAGTATTACTTCTCTAGTTTGTGTATTTACTTTTAACTCTTTAACTTGTAGTATGTTTTCATTCTGCGCAGAAGTTTTATTCTCAGTTCGCCTTAATATTCCTCTAATTCTAGCCAACAACTCTTCAATATCAAAGGGCTTAGTCATATAATCATAAGCCCCTAAATCTAACCCCATTACTTTATCCATTGTATCATCTTTCGCCGTCAGCATAATAATAGGTATCTCTGAATTTTTTCTAACTCGCCGACAAACTTCCATACCATTTAGTTTCGGGAGCATAATATCTAATAACACGAGACTATAATTATTTTCTTCAATTTGTTCTAAAGCAGTTCGACCATCATAAACAGTTTCTACTTCATATCCTTCATGTTCTAATTCTAACTCTAAAAAACGAGCTATCTTTTCTTCATCTTCAACTATTAAAATTTTATCTGTAGTCATTATTTCACCTCAC